>JAHBWO010000142.1 GCA_019636945.1 Nitrospira sp.
TACTGAGAAACTCTCGTCCACTTCAGGCGTGGGCATCTCATTGAGCAACCGCTGTATCTTGGCAAGATTGACCGGCAGGAAATACTGAAGATATGCCGTACCTAAGTGGCTCCTATCCAGATATGAAACACTGAGGCGATCCCGTTCTTTGGTGAAGATTCTCGACAGCTCGCTTACGGCCTGAGCCAGCTGCTTAGTCGAACCGTTCGTTCCCTCAACGGAGGAGTGGATGGCATCAAGAAGCCTTCGTGAGACCGGAACGTTGAGGCGTTGCATAGCTGTAGTGTATGCTCAAGGCATTAGGGAGGACAACCATGACAGAGGACATTCTGAAGGCCTATAAAGACGTTGAATCGGCGGTGGAACGCTATATCCGACTCCTGCACGACCATGTCACCATGCTCCAAAACATTGAACCACCCGGCTCCGACAAAGTCGTTCGGCTGACGGCCGGGTCCAAAGCCATGACGGACAGTGCAGGGATCTACCTATCCTACGCCAAATATGTTGCTTACGGGATGCCCGCCAGTGAGGAGATGGTGGAGGATGAGATTCAGGGGTAACAACGTCGCTCGTATTTCGTGAAGCGTTGTTCGTTGAATGCTTAGAAGATACGTTATCACGATTCACGCAGTGTACCAAAAGCAAAAGAGCCTGTCCGGAATGAAGTCCGGACAGGCTCTTTGTGTTTTAGCTTCTGTACGCAGTTAGATGCTTCGCATAAATTGGGCAACTTCGTCTGGATTGACGGCACCACCCATAATCTGCGACATGGCGACGTTCGTCGACTTCTTCCCAGTCAGACCGGATTCGACTTCATCGACGATTAACTCCACCGGCATTGATTGACCACCGTAGACCCGCGGACCACCGATGATCTTTGCCTTAGAGTACCCGTAGATCGCAGTGGCTACTTCTTTGGCCAGCCAGCCGACATAATTAAATTCCGGCACGACAATTAGTTTCACCTTGCCGCAGAGTTCACGTAGCTCCCTCGTCGGGAACGGACGGAGTGAGCGAACCTTGATGAACCCAACATTGAGGCCTTTTTCCTTACAGATTCGCACGGCTTCACGCGATTGAGCAGCGGCGCTGCCGGATGCGATAATTACGGCATCTGCGCCTTCGACGTTTTCCGACGAGAGCATGCCACCCATATACTTATTGATGTACTTACGGGACCGTTCGACAGCCGCCCACACTTCCTGCTGCCAGACCGCATGAATGTTATAGGCCATGAAGTTCGACTTCTGAACCGGGGCGTCACGAGACAGGCGCGCGGGAGGATTCTCCGCATCAAGCACCGGCACTGCACCACGCCAGGCTTCACGCGGCGGCAACTTGATCCCACGATCTTGCATTCGCACATAACCACGGGCATGCGTCACAAAGAACCCGTCGCAGCAGACCCCAACCGGTAAGGTCACGTCGTTCTTCTCACTGATCGTGAAACCGGCCATTGTGAAGTCAAACATGTCTTGCTGATTCTCAGCATGGAACACGATCATTCCGCAGTTCAGCAGGTAGGACACTTCTATATTGTCCGGCTGAATAGCAAGAGGCGCATTGACGACGCGACAAGTAAACATCGCAACCACCGGAAGACGATGACCAGGCCAGGAGGCAATGCCCTCTAAGCCACGTAATGTACCGGGTCCGGCCGTGGCGGTGTAGCAACGGACGCCCGATCGCGAGCCTCCGGCGATGGCCGCCATGACACCGACCTCCTCTTCACCACGATAGTACTCTTTCACATAGCCTTCGCCGTAGAGCACTCCGACCAGCTGCATCGTTTCACTCTGCGGTGTGATCGGATAGGCGATGGCTAAATCCACGTTTGAGCGACGGATCGCTTCCTTGGCCGCTTCGCTGCCCGTGATGAACTCCTTCGTCCGCGGTGCCTCATGAAACATGTATTCAGGAGTCACGACCTTCTGGCGTTTTGCTTCGCCATGCGGATCTTGCTTCTTAGCGCTCGCTGGAGCTGCCACACTGGTGATCGGGTCGCCTTGGGGATTCGTTTTCACTTCAGTCTCGCTCATAATCGCACCTCTTTATATGGACGGTGAGCTATTCGCTCAGCCTACCCTTCTCGCTTCATCTGTTCTGCAGAATGGCCGAACATCGCGGCGCTGCCCGCTCCACCAGGAGTCGGGACAAACGCCATTGGATTGGTATGAGTCTTACCACCATGCACCTTTGACTGGGTGCCGGTAAAACGGACGTTTTCTCCATTCTCCGGCAACTTGATCCCCAGTTCCTCCCGGACCCGCTTAAAAATCTGCGCGACGCGTTTGATTTTCAGCGTATCGGAATCCCGGATCGTGAGCATGGCATCCTCGTGGCCTTGCTCCGCGCAGATCGCCATCGTACAGCAATTGGTTCCCGCCCGGATCATCTTGAGGGTGAGATTGGCATAATGGCAATGCACACCGATGAAGATACAGGCTTCAATCTTGTTGCCCCAGATCGTCAAATTCGGATGATTGGGATTGATCACTTCCTCAGGATCAATCTTCGGATACTTCGGACGATAGTCCGGCATCGGAATAATCATCACTTCCGGAATCTGTGCGGCAATTTCCAATGTCGCTTTTGCTTTTTCTACTGCATGGTCGTTCCAGGCCCACAAAAGCAAGGGACCCGGGAAAATCGTCGCATTCGGGCTCGTCAGCATCTTTCGAGCCATCTCTTCAATAACAACTTCCTCATTTGGCTCAAGAAGGCCGTAGTACAACCCCTGCCCAGGATCCGGCAGGTCGACACCTAACTGAGCCGCAGACGGCGGGTGGAACCCCGCCGGACCCGGCACAATGATCCGCTCTCTCGTATCTTGTGTGATGGCCACGCCTGATTCCCTTTCCTTACCCGACGACAGGGCTTGCTAATACCGCCGTGGTGCTCTTCTCTCCGTACGTAATATTGTCCGTCAATGCCGCTTTCGGCAGTTGGTCGATCATGATCATCTTGATGGCATTATTCTTTGCCATGGTGTCGCAGACCCACACACATTGCGCACATCCTTTACACCGGTCGACTGCGACATAGGCGGATCCGTACTTGAACCCTTGATCTTTACCCATCTCGTCGCTGTAGAGGATCGTGTTGGCTTCCGGACAGTACTGCGTGCAGAGCTTACAACTCTTCGCGGCACAAATTTCGACACTGATATCGGCTACGAGGTACATGGAAACTCCTTTATAACCGGTTACGCGGTGGCTGCTGCGACAGGCTCTTCCGCCCGCTTGACATCAGGCGCAGCCCAACCATGATCAACAGCGTAGTTCCACCCGGCCCGCATGACGGCAACGTTCTTTTCGATCAGTTCTTGTTTCTTTTTGAACTTCCGTTCAACAACGCTGTCGAGAGCGGCCGTACCACCAGATACCACGAAGCCCTTCCCAAGGAACCGATCTTTCACGGCTTGATCCAGCCCTGCCATGCTCGTCAACCCCGTAATGGCACCGATACAGCCCATCAACGCCATGTTGGTAGCCAGATCCATGCCTGCGACTTCAAGCGAGATCTTCGTCGCAGGGAAGTAATACAGCTTCGCACGCCGCTCTTTCAGCTCAGCCGCCTGATCTCGATGGAGATTCATCGGCCCATCGTTGTTGATCAATGCAATCCCATCTTCCTTCAAACCGAAGTAGAACGGCATCGTGTAAGACTTCCCGTGCGTAATGACTTGAGGATGGAAGATGATAATGATGTGCGGGAAGGTGATTTCACCGATCTCATAGATCGGTTCATCCGACACGCGAACGTAGCTTTCGACCGGCGCCATTCGCTTTTCCGATCCATAGAACGGCACGATCGTGCTTTCACCGCCGGCATTAATGACGGCAGTACTCAGTATGTGCGACCCAGTCACGACGCCCTGTCCGCCCACACCTGCCATTCGAATATTGAAGCGCTTTGCCATCGTGGACTCTCCTTCGTTCGCTTAGGCCTTGTTAGGAATCGCAGCAGCCGGCTTGGCAAGAAACTCCTTGTAGCCATAGCGCTCAGTGAGGTACTGCTTCGCTTCTTCGCTGACATACTCCGTAAACTGATACCGGTCATTTTCAACCGTCTTCGCATCTTCCATGACCTTATCGGTTGGAATGGCGTATTCAATGTTGCAGGATGTGTAGGCTTGAATATAGGTCGACCCGACTTCGCGTGCGATCAGCACGGCTTTCTTGATGACGCTTTCCACACGACGCGGATTGTTCGGCACCACGGTCGCCACATAGGCACAACCCGCGACCTTCGCCATCTGCAGCATATCCATCTTCTCGAACTTCTTCCCGAGAGGAGCCATCTTCAACACCGCGCCGCGGTTGGTCATCCCGCTTTCTTGACCGCCGGTATTTCCATACACTTCGTTGTCCAACATGATGGTCGTAAATCGTTCCTTGCGGAACCATGAATGTAGCACCTGCTGGAAGCCGATGTCCGCCGTTCCACCGTCCCCGGCCATCACGACCACATCTTTTGGCTTGTCACCGAAACGAAGCCGAAGGCCACGTGAGAGGCCGCTCGCCACTCCATTCTGGTCTCCGTAGTTGCCATAGACGAAGGGGATGGCAGCCTGTGAAATAGCCAGACGACCGCAGCCGGCCGTCCCGACGGTAATCGTGTCTTCCGGATTTGGGAACGCCACCATAGCCAAGCGAATGAAGAGCGTCATCGCACAACCGGCGCACATGGGGTGCTCTTCAAGCACTTCCTTGAAACTTCCAACCTGTGAAACCGAGACTTTCTTGCCAAACGGTCCGTGCTCGACCAAATCTCGATATTCTTTTGGCATAAACTTTTCAAATCCGTTGGAGAACTTGACGTAATCAAGGCTCATTAGGCACCTCCCTTATATCGTTGGCAACGGCATGCCGCTGCTCATATTTTCGTCACTCTGCCCAATCATGACTCACGAAAGAAAACTTGGAGACTTGAGGGTTTGAACGATTCAGTACACTCTAAACAGAACCACCAGACCACAGGCATCCTAGCAAAGCCGAAAAAAGACTGTCAATGTGTGTACGGCCTTTTCTCTGCACAGATTAGGTTGCCCCACCGACTAACAGGCTGTCAAAACCTCCGGAAGATAGTATAACGTCACGAAAATCAACGCAACTTCAAAGAGGGCCCACGGTTTCCAAAAGAAGGCCTAGGTTCGACGCTCAGACGTAGGCCATTTGCCCCAAGCCATGGAGCTGGTTGCTGAGGAAACTGCTTGGCCTATGCATGGCCATTCATGTTTAGAGATTGCCGATCCACAACAATCTGTTTACACTGCGAGGTATGTCGCTGAGAGTACTGATCCCCGGCGAAGACGAGGCCGGGACCCATGTCGGTGGAGTGCATAAGCGCCCCCCGATTCCTGATAACACACTCAAGGCCGAGTGCCCAAAATTCATGGCACATGGCCCCTGTGGAGGAGTCCGAAAAGGTGGACTGTGTGAGGTATACCCAGACATGAAATGTCCATGGGTCTCCCTGTATCTCGAATTAGAGAAGATCGGTCAGACTGATTGGATGAAACAAGTGTAGTGAGGCGTGAAGCGTGAAACGTCAAACGGTCGGAAGACAACCCAAAGTGACAAGGCTCGGCTACAACGAGCGGCATGCGAAGAGTGGGATCAATGCGCCGTTGCCGGAGATTGAAACCTTTCCAAACCAGTATAAGGGCTATGAGATCACGATCGAGATTCCCGAGTACACCGCAATTTGCCCCAAGACGAATTTGCCGGATTTCGGCACCATCACGCTGCACTACATGCCCGACAAAGCCTGTCTCGAACTCAAAGCGCTCAAAATGTATATCCACGCCTACCGGAATCTCGGCATCTTTTACGAGAACTCCGTCAACCGCATCCTTCATGATGTCGTCAAGGCCTGTCGGCCTGTGTGGGCAACGGTGACCGGTACTTTCACCGCACGAGGCGGGCTCTCAAGCAAGATTGAGGCTCGCTACCCTCCACAAAAGCCGTAATCTCCTGGTGTAATATCCCGTAAGTTCCTTAACCTTACCGTTCGCCCTACGCTCTTCGACGGGCTTCAGGGTGAATTGTCAATGTCACCGTATCAATGAAGCACTCGCCGGCCGCACTCGCTGTCTGAAACAAATCAAACTGATCGACGATTCGCCTTCCCCCTACACTCATCCGCGTATTCCCCGTGGAGCGAGAGCGAGCCTTGACGAAGCATAGGTGGCGTAATTCACTACTCCCGTAAAGGAGCAATATCTAGAACAACTCGATTTTTCGAGAAAAGTGTGATGAGATTTTCTTGAGAATTCAGACCGCGTACACAAAACATCGATGGGCGGACAGCGCTGTCTCCGGCAACGCAATTGCGCACCACATTTCCATCGAGCGATCGTCGTGCCCACCTACACAATGAAATCGGTCTTCCCTAATCGTTTCTGAAGTGTCTGGCATGAATCAGCCATCGGAACACACCCAGATAAAGCAGGCATTACGGGAAAGTGAAACCAAGTACCGTGAACTGTTCGAATCGTCGCGTGATGCCATCATGCTGCTGTTTCCGCCGGAATGGAAATTCACCACATGCAATCCTGCAACCGTTGCCCTGTTCGGAGCCAAGAGCATCGAGCACTTCACCACACTCGGCCCATGGGATGTATCGCCTCTTCTTCAGCCGGACGGTGAACGCTCAGCCGATAAAGCCCCAAAAGTGATTCGACAAGCCATGGAGGATGGATCGCATTTTTTTGAATGGACCCATCGCCGCATCAACGGACCGAACTTCACTGCAACCGTTTTGTTGACTCGAGTTACGTTGAAGGGACAAACGGGTTTACAGGCCACTGTACGAGACATCAGCGAACAGAAACGCGCGGAACAAGCGCTTCGTGACTTGTCTGAATTTCAGAAGGCGATCCTGGACAATGCCGGGCACGCCATCATCTCGGCGACGCCGGATGGAATCATCCATGTGTTCAATCCTGCCGCTGAACAGCTCTTAGGTTACTCGGCTGGAGAATTGGTTGGAAAACAGACACCGGCGATTTTCCACGACCCCCAGGAAGTGGTGACACGTGCCCAGGCGTTTTCTGCAGAGCTTGGCATTGACTTAGAACCAGGTTTCAACGTCTTCGTCGAAAAGTCTCGTCGAAGACTTCCCAATGCCCATGAGTGGACCTACATCAGAAAGGATGGGAGTCGACTCACCGTCCTCCTGACTATCACAGCTTTACGCAATCCCGAAGGGGCGATCACGAGTTTTCTTGGTGTCGCGTCGGACATTACGACGATCAAGTCTGTTCAACGAGAATTGACCCTCGCAAAAGATGCCGCTGAAGCGGCCAGCGTCGCAAAGTCTCAATTCTTGGCCAACATGAGTCATGAAATCCGCACTCCGATGAACGGAATCCTCGGTATGACTGAACTGCTCCTCGCGACGCCCCTCACCCAGAAACAGCGGCATATGGCCCATACCGTGCAACAATCTGCCGCCTCGTTGCTCACGATCATCAATGGCATTCTGGATTACTCTAAGATTGAGGTCGGGAAGCTCCAACTCGAACACACCGATATGAACCTCTCCCACCTCCTTGATGATGTCATCACATTACTTTCCGAAGTTGCTCGTCAAAAGGGGCTCTCCCTGTCCGTGCAGATATCATCGAATATTCCCCCTACACTTCGGGGAGATCCGACACGATTGCGACAAGTCCTACTGAATCTCATTGGGAACGCCATTAAATTTACCGCCAGCGGATCGATCACCGTCAGTGCGGACTGTCTCAAGCGTGACGCTGAGCAGATCCTACTTCGTGTGACAGTTCGCGATACAGGCATCGGCATTCCACCCGAATCCCAGTCCCGCATTTTCGATGCATTTGCCCAAGCCGACGAATCGACGACCCGTAAGTTTGGAGGAACAGGTCTCGGTCTCGCGATCGTCAAACAGCTTGTTCGCTTGATGGGAGGAACCGTTGATCTCGAAAGCACACCGGGTCTCGGCTCAACGTTTGGACTTACCGTTCCACTGGAGGTTCGTCCGGACAACGAGACGGCATCGGTCATAGCACAGCCGCAACATCATCCAGCGACTCTCCACGGGAAAATCTTGCTCGCCGAAGACAACGTGGTTAATCGTGAAATCGCCGTGGCAATGCTGGAATTATTGGGATGTGCGGTAGACATTGCCGAAGACGGGCACGAAGCGCTCACCGCAGTCGCCGCTCACTCCTACGACCTGGTCCTCATGGATTGCCAGATGCCGAACCTTGATGGCTTGAAGGCTTCTCAGTTGATTCGTGAACAGGAGAGCCAGCACTCACATCGCCGCCGTCTCCCAATCCTCGCGCTCACTGCCAATGCGATGGAAGGCGATCGAGAACAGTGTCTGGCGGCCGGAATGGACGGGTACCTCACCAAACCCTTCACTGTCGATCAACTGCACCACGCATTGGCACCCTGGTTGAAAAAAGCAGCCTAAAAGGAATGGGTGCACATTGAAACACTATAATCTTACGTTGATTCGGCTTCATGGCTGACACTGACCGGGATTGCGCTGCGAAGTGCTTGCACCATCAAACGAGGCACGGTACCCTCAAGGCTACTCATGGCCACCTACGCGATCGGAGATGTGCAGGGATGTTACGAACCTTTGCAACGTCTCATCCAGCATATTCGATTCGACCCTTCCAGAGATCGCCTCTGGTTCGTCGGCGATCTGGTCAATCGTGGCCCTGACTCGCTGAGCGTCCTTCGCTACATCAAGAAGCTTGGAAATCGGGCCGTCGCCGTCTTGGGCAACCACGATCTCTTCCTCCTTGCCGTGGCGGAACAGATCGCGACGGTTCGTCCGGAAGACACGTTGCAAGCGGTTCTCGCCGCACCGGATCGGGAGGAACTCCTGGCGTGGCTCAGACAGCAACGGCTCTTGTATCGTGAAGGGCCGTTTGCCATGGTCCATGCCGGCTTACTCCCGCAATGGTCCATCGACGAGGCGGAGATGCTGGCCCGTGAGGTCGAGGTGAGTCTGCAAGGTCCTTCTTATCGAGACACCCTTCGCGCGTTGTATCCCAGTAAACATCTCCAATGGTCTTCGAACCTGTCCGGCCCGACCAGGCTCGCCACCATCATCAAAGTATTGACCAGACTCCGCGCCTGTTCATCTGACGGTCGAATGGAATCTTCCTATAATGGTCCCCCTGAGCGAATCCCTTCCGGATACTTCCCCTGGTTTAAAATCACGAACAGGAAGCATCGCGACACAACGATTGTCTGCGGCCACTGGGCGGCGCTAGGGCTTCACTGCGAAGACCAGCTTCTCTCGATCGACAGCGGTTGCGTGTGGGGAAGAGAACTGACGGCCGTATGCCTGGAGGACCGGAAACTTTTTCAGGTTCCATGCAACGGGATGACCGGCCAAGACTGAAACCGCTCAGTGATAGCTTTCTGAATCGCTGGGAAATCTCCCCTGCTCGACTTCTTCTTTGTATCGACTCAGGGCTTGGATGGCATCGGTCTTGAGGTGCGCATAGGTCTTCACGAATTTCGGGACGAAGGTATCGAAGAGACCGAGAAGATCGTAGAGTACGAGGACTTGGCCATCGCAATGAGGCCCTGCCCCAATCCCAATGGTGGAAATTGACAGCGCCTGAGTCACCCTTCTGGCAAGCTCTGCAGGGATCGCCTCCAACACGAGCGCAAACGCTCCGGCCGCTTCAAGCGCTCTCGCATCGTCCAGCAATTTGGAGACTTGATCCTCCAGCTTCCCCTGGACTTTATACCCACCGAGCGCATGAACGGACTGCGGCGTCATGCCCAGATGACCCACGACGGGAATCCCCAGACTGGTCATCGCTTTCACCCGATCAGCCATGACGGCACCGCCTTCGAGCTTGACCGCAGCAGCGCCGGCCTGGATTAATCGACCCGCATTGCGCACCGCGTCTTCAGTGCTGACCTGATACGACATAAACGGCATATCACTGATGACCAGAGCACGTGGGGCCGCACCCGCCACCAGCTTGGTGTGGTAGAGCATGTCTTCCATTGTCACAGAGAGGGTATTGGCCTTCCCCTGGACGACCACACCCAGAGAATCTCCGACCAAGATGACCCGGATACCCGCTTGCTCGACAATACCGGCAAACAATGCATCGTAGGCCGTGACGACGACGAGCTTCTTACGTTCTCGTTTATGCTGCTGAACGTCAAGGATCGTCATCAGCCCAATTCTGCCTTGGTGATGATCTCAGCCAATCGATGCGTGGCCTTGATCGCCATGAGATGAACTCCGTCACAATGGGGGCGTACTGCCTTGATTGACCGCACGGCAATGTCAACGCCGACATCCTCAGCCCGATCTCCGGCAGCCTTCAGTTCATCGATCATCTCCTTCGGCACCGCCATCCCGGGGATATTAGCGTTCATGAATTCGGCCATCTTGTGGTTCCGTAACACGAGGATCCCCGCCAATACCTTCACGTTAAACGGTCGCACCTGTTTCATGAATCTGGCAAAAATCTCGGGATTATAGACCGCTTGGGTCTGGAAGAATTGGGCGCCGGCTTTCACTTTTACCTCAAATTTCGCCAACACCGGTCCGATGAGATCGGCCTCCGGTGTCACGGCCGCCCCGATCGTGAAGGCCGTGGACCCGTCGAGCTTGTTACCCATCATGTCCTTACCGTTGTTCAAGCCCTGCACCAGCTGCATGACTTGGACCGAGTCCAGATCGTAGACCGGCTTGGCTTCTTTGTGGTCCCCCACCGT
>JAHBWO010000143.1 GCA_019636945.1 Nitrospira sp.
ACAGCCTCGGATATCATTTATCATGAATTAAAGACGTTCAAAACTAATCGCAAGGTTCCCATTATTGCCTCCATTATGGATCTGGGGACGTCAGGTGGCTACTATATCGCAGCGGCAGCCGACAAGGTTCTGGCGCATCCGTCATCCGTTACTGGGAGTATCGGGGTCATCATGCTCACGGTCAATGCCAAGGGGTTGCTCGAGAAAATTGGAGTCGAAGCGTCGGCTGTGACGTCAGGTCCTCGCAAGGATATGGGCTCGCCGTTTCGAACCATGACGGTGGAAGAACGAGCCATTTTCCAGGGGTTGATAGATTCGTTTTATCAGCGATTCTTGACCATCGTGCAGGAAGGTCGTACCAATTTGCAGATGGAACAGATCAAGCGGCTGGCTGATGGCCGTATCTATACGGGGGAGCAAGCGAAGGAGGCCGGTTTGGTTGATGAGATCGGCTATCTCGAGGACGCGGTTGAGGTTGCCAAGAAACAAGCCGGTCTGACTGACGCCCGGGTCGTGACGTACCAGCGACCAGGTGAGTACTCGAACAACGTGTATTCGAAGCTGGTGGCACCGAGCGGACTCGCCAGTCTTGCTGAGTTCGATCTCGCGACAGTCGTGCGTGGGGGAACTCCTCAGTTTATGTACCTGTGGATGCCTTAGGAAAAAGAAAGATGCCGATGCTGTGGCTGGTGTTAGAATGAAGAGGAAGGGTGCGGTAGGAGTGACAGATGGTGCAGCCGTCGGACCACGAGATCGACCGATTGCTCGCAACGCCCGTTGGTCGTCGGGCGTTGCTACTCGGGGGTGTTCGCAGAATGCTGGGGCTCTCGAGTCTAATGAGAATGGGGTCCGTGGGAACTCTGGCCGCGGCAATGAGCGGATGTGTCAGGGCCCCAGGGACCGCGCGGGATCAATTTATTTATATTTCCGAGGAAAAAGAAATGGCGATGGGGGTCGGTGCCTATCGGGAATTGCTTCGAAAAGCACCGGTGAGCGACGATCCTGAGTTGAATGAGTTGGTCAATAGGGTGGGGAATCGCATCGCGGCTGTCGCGAAGAAACCGGAATATCAATGGGAATTTGCGATCATTCGAGACGATCGCACGATCAATGCCTTTGCCCTTCCCGGTGGAAAAGTTGCGGTGTTTACGGGAATTCTGAAGATTACGAAGAACGAAAATGGCTTAGCTACCGTGATCGGTCATGAGGTGGCACATGCTCTTCAACGACATGGTGCAGAACGATATAGCCGGAGTATTCTGGAAACGATTGGTCAGGTCGGTGCGTTGGCTGCCGGAGCCGCAGCCGGCCGACCGGATGCAGCCATTGCGGCGATGAGCGCCTATGGTGTTGGGGTGTCGTTACCATTCGGACGAAAACAAGAATCGGAAGCCGATTACATTGGGCTCAAGCTGATGGCGCAGGCCGGGTACGATCCTCGAGAAGCAGTTCCGTTTTGGGAGCGAATGAGTGGATGTCCCAGACAGATGATTGACAAAGTGTGTTTCCGATCTCAACACACGATTCCCGAGTTTTTGTCCACACATCCCTCTGATCTGGCGCGTATCAATCAGATCGAAGCCTGGCTCCCTGAGGCCATGAAGTACTATCATGCCACTCAGGAGAATCAGGGGCCAGTTCCGGCTCCCTATCACCCCGTCATTGGTCCAGAACTTCCATCCAGTTAGCGACTGTTAGCAGATCACCATGCCAAAACGCACGGATATCCAATCAATTCTGATGATCGGCTCAGGCCCGATCGTGATCGGGCAAGCCTGTGAATTTGATTACTCCGGTACACAAGCCTGTAAAGCTCTGAAAGCCGAGGGCTATAAGGTCATTCTCATCAATAGTAATCCGGCCACAATCATGACCGATCCAGAGTTGGCCGATCGGACTTATGTGGAACCGATTACGTTGGAGGTCGTCGAAAAGGTCATCGAACGAGAACGGCCTGATGCCTTGCTGCCGACCATGGGTGGACAAACGGCCTTAAACACCACGATGGGCTTAGTTAAACGAGGCGTACTCGAGAAATATGGAGTTACCCTTGTGGGTGCGTCGGCGGAGGCGATTCATAAGGCCGAGGATCGAGAGGCATTTAAGCAGGCCATGCAACGGATCGGGCTGCGTGTGCCGAAGAGCGGGACGGCGCATAGTCGACAGGAGGCCGTTGCCATTGTGGAGACCGTCGGGTTTCCCGCGATCATTCGCCCTTCCTTTACGATGGGAGGGACCGGTGGAAACATTGCGTACAATCGTGAAGAGTTTGAGCGGTTGATTGAGTGGGCACTGGCCATGAGTCCGGTGAGCCAGGTCTTGATCGAGGAATCGGTGATCGGTTGGAAAGAGTATGAATTGGAGGTCATGCGTGACCTGAAAGACAATGTCGTCATCGTGTGCTCCATTGAAAACTTCGACCCGATGGGGGTTCACACCGGGGACAGCATCACCGTGGCGCCGGCCATGACTTTGACCGACAAAGAATACCAACACATGCGGGATGCGGCCCTGCGCATCATTCGCGAGATTGGGGTCGACACGGGCGGATCGAACATCCAGTTCGGTATTAACCCGGCCAATGGTGAGATGGTCGTCATTGAAATGAATCCTCGGGTATCCCGAAGTTCGGCGTTGGCATCGAAGGCGACCGGGTTTCCAATTGCGAAGATCGCCGCCAAACTTGCCGTCGGATATACGCTGGATGAGATTACCAACGATATTACCGGAGTGACAAAGGCGTCCTTTGAGCCGGCTATCGATTACGTCGTGGTCAAGATTCCTCGATTTGCTTTCCAGAAGTTCAAAGGGGCCGATCCGACATTGACGACCCAAATGAAGTCGGTCGGTGAGGTGATGGCGATTGGGCGTACTTTTAAAGAGTCGTTGCAGAAGGCCATTCGTTCGTTGGAATTGGAGCTGAACGGGCTGGTATCGCGGTTCGGCCTGGATCGCGGTGTGCCGACGGGATTCAATCGTTCGGAGGCCATCGAGAAACTTGAGGGAGTCCTCCGCACGCCATTACCCGAGCGACTGTGGTATCTGGCCGACGCCATGCGCCTGGGGTTGACCGACAAGGAATTGAGCGCAACGACGAAAGTCGATCCCTGGTTCTTGGATCAGGTGAGACAGTTAGTAGATTTTGAACGAGCCCTTGTCGGGCATGCGACCAACCCGATTGAGTGTTTGAGGGGAGAACTCCTCTGGGAAGCCAAGGAACTCGGCTTTTCGGACGATCGCATTGCTCACTTGCTGGGCTGTGAAGCCGGGATGGTTGCGAAGGCACGCATGGAACATCGGGAACGGCGCGTGACCTATAAACGAGTCGATACCTGTGCTGCGGAGTTCGAGGCTCAGACGCCGTATCTCTATTCCACCTATGGCCGCGAGTGCGAAGCAAGGCCGTCTGATCGGAAGAAGGTTGTCATTCTTGGTGGAGGACCTAATCGTATCGGACAGGGTATCGAGTTCGACTACTGCTGCGTGCATGCAGCCATGGCGCTTCGGGAAGAAGCGATCGATACGGTCATGGTGAACTGTAATCCAGAAACCGTGAGCACGGATTACGACACATCTGATCGCCTCTACTTTGAACCGCTCACCCATGAGGATGTGCTGAATATCGTGCATCGGGAACAGCCGCTTGGTGTGGTGTTGCAATTTGGGGGACAGACACCTTTGAAGCTTGCGCTTCCGCTCTCAAAGGCTGGTGTCAAGATTCTCGGCACTAGTCCTGATGCCATCGATCTGGCGGAGGATCGTGAACGGTTCCGTGAACTGTTGAATAGGCTTGACTTGCGTCAGGCGGAGAGCGGAACCGCTCGATCGGTCGAGGAAGCGGTGCGGATTGCCGGACAGATCAGCTATCCGGTCATGGTGCGTCCGTCGTATGTCTTGGGTGGACGGTCCATGCAGATTGTCTATGACGAAACCGGCCTGTTGGAATACATGCGGTCGGCGGTCAAGGCATCGCCCAACCATCCCGTGTTGATCGATAAATACCTGGCCGACGCGATCGAAGTTGATGCCGATGCGATATCAGATGGGGAAACCGTAGTGGTCGCAGGCATTATGGAGCATATTGAAGAGGCTGGGGTCCACTCCGGCGATTCAGCCTGCTCGCTTCCTCCCTACACCCTTGAGAAGCCGATTGTTATTGAGATCGAGCGTCAGATGAGAATGTTGGCCAAGGAGTTGGGAGTTATCGGGTTGATGAATGCTCAATTTGCCGTCAAGGGAGAGATGATTTATGTGTTAGAGGTCAATCCACGCGGATCCCGGACCGTTCCGTTCGTGAGTAAAGCGATTGGTGTGCCGCTTGCAAAGCTAGCGATGAAGGTGATGATGGGGCGCTCGCTGAGAGAGCTTGGATTGACACAGGCTCCGGTACCTGTGCATTTCTCGGTGAAAGAGGCGGTATTCCCATTCAATAAATTTCCAGGGGTCGATGTGCTGCTCGGGCCGGAGATGAAATCGACTGGAGAGGTGATGGGCCTGGACGAGGATTTTGGATGGGCATTTGCAAAATCCCAGGCGGGGGCCGGGGCTGTGTTGCCGACCTCGGGAACGGCGTTCATCAGCGTGAAAGCATCGGATCGTCCTGCTGCGCTCGAAGTAGGGAGGGCGTTGAGTCAGCTGGGGATGCGAATCCAGGGAACGAGCGGGACTGCCGGCTATCTCCGAGAGCATGGACTTCCCGTGGAGATTGTGAATAAAGTGGCCGAAGGCAGACCGCACATTGTTGATCACATTAAGAACGGCTCAGTGGCCATTGTCGTCAATACGGTACGGACGGCCTCGGCGCATGTCGATTCGCTTGCCATCAGACGAGAAGCACTCCATCGGGGGATACCCTATTTCACGACCATGCGAGGGGCCCACGCCGCGGCGATGGCGATCGAGGCGATCCTGAAAAAAGATCTGTCGATCCGGACATTGCAGGAGTATCATCAGGCTTAACCCAGTTGAGGAGCAACCGGAGCATGCCGACACCAATCACTAAGAAAGGTTTTGAAGCGTTACAGGCTGAACTCGTCCGACTGCGAAAAATCGAGCGTCCGAAGGTGATCGAGGCGATTGCGGAGGCGAGAGCGCACGGCGATCTCAGTGAAAATGCCGAATACGATGCCGCCAAAGAGCGTCAGGGTTTCATTGAGTCCCGGATCTCCGAACTTGAGGGAAAGATCGCCGATGCGCGCATTGTAGAAATCACCGGGCGGACCAGCGAGACTATCGTCTTTGGGGCGACGGTATTGGTGGTTGAGCAGGAATCGCAATCTAAGAAACAGTATACGCTGGTCGGGCAAGATGAAGCCGATATGAAGTTCAACAAGATCTCAGTACAGTCGCCCGTCGGTCGTGCCTTGATCGGGAAACGTGTCGGCGATTTTGTCGAGGTGAAGACTCCCGTCAAGATGGTTGAATACGAAGTCGTGGAGATCAAATTCGAGGAATGTTAACGTGCCGGAGGCACGACCCCTCATCGCCTTGCTGACGGATTTTGGAGAGCGTGACAGTTTTGTCGCCAGCATGAAGGGGGTGATCCTCTCGATCAATTCGTCCGCGCTGCTTGTCGACCTCTCTCATCAGATCACATCGCATCAGATTCAGGAGGCCGGGTATTTCCTGAAGTCCTGTTATCGGTACTTTCCAGCAGGAACGATCTTTGTCGCCGTCGTTGATCCCGGAGTCGGGACCGAACGTCGGGCATTACTCGTGTCTGCTGCGGGGTTCTTGTTTGTCGGTCCGGATAACGGGTTATTCACGGAAATTTTGGAACAGGAGGTCGGAGCCAAGGTCTGGCAGATCACCGACCCACAGTATCGCTTGGAAACGGCCGGATCGACCTTTGATGGTCGAGATGTGTTTGCTCCGGCTGCCGCCTGGTTGAGTAAAGGTGTCCCGCCGTCGTTTTTTGGACCGACCGTCCAGGATCCGATTCGGCGTTCCGTTGCGATGCCGGTTTGGCACGAGGATGTGCTGATTGGAAAGATCGCGTCTGTCGATCGATTTGGAAATCTTATTTCCAACATCACCGCGAGGCAGATCCGAGAATTTCGAGGTGTGACGGGACAACCTGTCGAGATTCACATCGGAACCTATATCATCAATGATTTGGTCGAAAGTTACAGCCAAGGCCATCGTCAGAGTCCTTCTGCGCTGATCAATAGCGGTGGGAACTTAGAGATTTTTCTGCAGGAAGAAAGTGCGGCACGTTGTCTTCAGTTTGACGTGGGCGAAGAAGTCCGTCTGTGCTGACCTGATCGTCCTAGCCCACATTATTCATGAACACTTCTGCTGCAATCGCCGATCCGCTGTTCCGACGAGCCTGCGGCCAGCGGGCTCGCCCCTCGAACCCTCAACGTACTGCACGAGTACGCTTCGGGTCCTCCGGGCTACGCGCGCTGGTCTCACGACGCGGCTGAGCGATTTCGCCACGAACTGTCAGGAATAATGCGGGCTAGCTGAGTCGCAGGTTGTTCAAAAAGCCTTGTTCTCACCCACCCTGTCGCGCCTAGATGCGGTCTTCACCGAACAAGGCCACAACGAGCGAAAAGGTACTGTGCCTTCGCCTTCTATACGTTGAGCCTCTGAGCGATGCGAGAACGCAGCTGAAGTGATTTCCAGCAACCTGCTGTGTCAGCGGGTCGCTTGGTCGATATGATCACAGACATAGCTGGCGAACGGGAGTGAACAGGTAAAGGCCGGGGAAACTGCGTTCAGCACGTGCATCGAACGATGGTCGCCTTCGAGCACAAAATCCATTTCGAGTTTCTTCTTGGTGATGTCGAGGAGTTGCGCGCGGATGCCTGGTCGCCCCCATGTGTGATAGTTGCGCTCGTCTACTCCCTCGGCGAGGACAGAGGCCAACGACACCATTTTACTCCTGGAATATTTGGCCATCTCCTCCAGCGCCAACCGTCTGAAGTCGAATCCCGCTCCGGTCAGCAACCCGAGTCCTCGGCTCGCAACTTCAACGAGTTCACCGAGATCGAAATTTCCAAACCCGTCGTAGTTTTCACGCCACATGGCCGGGATGGCGGTTGGGCCGATCTTGGCTTTCCCATCCGCCGTGATCGTGAAGTGAACACCAAGGAACGGGTTTCTGAGATCGGGGACAGGATAAATATTCGTGCGAATCGAACCGGGAGGTTCATCCGAGTACAGATAGAGCCCCTTGAACGGGAGGATGCGATATTTTTCAGAAAAGCCATAGTCCATGGCGATTTTATCAGCGTAGAGACCTGCGGCATTCACCACATAGCCGGCGGCAATGCGGTCCTGGTTTGTTCGAACGGTCCCGTTGTCTCGCCCTCGATAGGCCGTATCGCACTGAATGTGAATACCCTCACGAAGCGCATCCTGCTGCATCGCATTGACGACATGGAGAGGGTTGACGGTCGACGTGCGGGGGGAGAACAGTGCTCGTTGATACGTTTTGACTCGAGGTTCGATCGATTTCGCCTCTGTTTCCGTGAGGGGTTGGAGTTCAATGCCGTTGATCCGGCCTCGACGGAATAACTCGTCAAGTGAGGGTAAGTCCGCTGCATCCTTGGCGACCACGAGCTTCCCGCATTTATTGAGGGAGATCTGTTTCTCTTCACAGTACGCCGTGAGTCGCTCATTCCCAAGGCGTGTAAATTTAGCTTTCAGGCTGTCGGGTGAGTAGTAGAACCCCGCGTGGAGGACCCCGCTGTTGCGCCCGCTGGCATGGGCTCCACAGGAGGGCTCCTTTTCGATCAAGAGGATGCTGGCATCTCCGCGCCTGGTTCGGAGTTCACGTGCGATACTGAGGCCGATGACTCCGCCGCCGATGATGAGAAAATCACAGGTCTTCATAGAAGGCATGTCGTGCTACCGGTTGGTTGGCGTACCCTGGGTTAAGGATAAATCTATTTGCAGAGTCTCTATGGATTGCTTGAGAATTTCCACCGTTTTCTTCAATTCATCTTTGGAGATGGAGAGTGGTGGGATGAGTACGAGGACATTCCCGATCGGTCTCAAGATCAATCCCTTTGATCGGGCGATGGCTGCCACGCGGTGGCCGGCCTTGGCGCTGAGTGGGTAGGGGGTCTTGGTCCGTTTGTCCATGACCAATTCAACTCCCGCCATCAGTCCCCGCTGACGAACGTCGCCGACCTGAGGGAGCGCCGCGAGGGGTGCGAGCCATCGGCTGAACAGCTTGATGGTGGAAGAGAGTCGAGCGAGCGTCTTTTCCTGGCGAAATACCTTGAGATTGGCGAGCGCCACGGAACAGCCCAGAGGGTTACCGGTAAAACTGTGGCCATGGAAGAAGGTCTTGAACTCGTCGTAGCTGCCGAGAAAGCCCTGATAGATCTCATCTGTTGTCAGAGTTGCCGCCAAAGGCATGTATCCACCGGTGAGTCCTTTGCTGATGGCCATCAGATCCGGCGTGACCCCTTCCTGCTCGCAGGCGAACATCTTGCCGGTACGTCCGAAGCCTGTTGCCACTTCATCGGCGATCAGCAACACGTGATAGTTCGTGCAAAGCTCACGGATTCGCGTGAGATAGCCGGAGGGCTGGGGGAGCATCCCGGCAGCAGCTTGCATCACCGGTTCGATAATGAAGCCGGCTAAGTCCTTGTGGCGGCGTTGAAGAAGTTGTTCAATAGGGTCGAGACAGGCCATATTGCAGGAGGGGTACATCAGCTTGAGCGGACAACGGTAGCAATGGGGCGGCTCGGCTTCCAGAGTTGGGAACAAGAGCGGTTTAAAGCGCGAATGGAAGAGTGCGATATTACCAACGCTGACGGCTCCAATCGTATCTCCATGGTAGGCGAGTTTCAGATGGAGGAACGTATTCTTCAGGCCCGCCTCGGGATGGCGCTGTTGCCAGTACTGAACGGCCATCTTCAGGGCAATCTCCACCGCTGTTGAGCCGTTGTCCGAATAGAAGACGCGGGTGAGCCCTTTAGGCGCGATGCGGATCAACTCACGGGCGAGCTCAATCGCCGGTGGGTTCGAGAGTCCGAGAAATGTCGAGTGGGCAATCTTGTCGAGCTGCTTCTTGAGGGCGCGGTCAAGGGTCGGGTGGCGATGGCCATGGAGATTGACCCAAATGGAGGAGGTGCCGTCGAGATATTTGTTGCCCTCCGTATCGATCAGGTAGGAGCCTTTCCCACGCTCGATGATGAGCGGTTCCTCTTGCTCCCACTCCTGCATCTGGGTAAACGGATGCCAGAGATAGCGGCGGTCCCATTTTGCGAGTTGTTGAGTGGTCGGCTTGCGTGCCATGTGTGGAACACATTAGTTGTGGAGCGCATGGCTCATGGCGTATAGCAGAGACGAAGGCACGTGCATGTCATTGGGTGCTGGCGCAATACGCTATATGCCATCTGCTCTTCTCGGCGCCGCTGCGGGCGGCGCGTGATTATAAGTGGGGGTGATCTCTTTGACAACCCGGGAGGCAGTTACTATAATGAACCGATTTTTTACCCATGAGTTAGGATTTGCAAAGTCTTATACGCAACTTTTCCATAATCGCTCATATCGATCACGGCAAATCAACCCTCGCTGACCGGTTCCTAGAAGCTACTGGCGCAGTCACTGCCCGAGAGGCCAAAGATCAGATTCTTGATGCCATGGACCTTGAACGGGAACGTGGCATTACGATCAAGGCTCATGCAGTGGCCATCCGGTACAAGGCCAAGGACGGGAAGACCTATGCGTTGCATTTGATCGATACGCCGGGGCATGTCGACTTTACCTATGAGGTCTCGCGAAGCCTGGCGGCTTGCGAGGGGGCCCTCCTGCTTGTTGACGCGACGCAAGGCGTGCAGGCCCAGACGATTGCCAACGTGAATTTGGCGATGGCGAACAACCTGACCATTATTCCGGTGATCAATAAGATTGATCTCGCGAGCGCGGACGTCGATGGGACCAAACAGTCGATTGCAGACGTGTTGCAACTCGAAGCCGATAATGCCCTTCCCATTAGTGCCAAGGAAGGCAAGGGTGTGCCGGAGGTCTTGGAAGCGATCATTGCTCGGGTGCCGCCTCCGTCAGGGGATCCGCAGGCGCCTCTCAAAGCGCTGATCTTCGATTCATGGTTCGATAACTATCAGGGTGTGATTGTGCTGACGCGCGTGGTCGATGGTTCCATACGGCCTGGTATGAAGATCAAGGTCATGTCGAACGATCGGACGTTCGAAGTCATGGAAGTCGGGTACTTTGCTCCCAAGCGTACGAAGAAGACGGAGCTGCTAACCGGCGAGGTGGGATATCTCTGCGCCAATATGCGTGAAGTGGCGGACGTCAAAATCGGAGATACGCTCACGGATGCGGTGTCGCCTACGCGTGAGCCGTTTCCAGGGTATAAAGACGTCAAACCGTTGGTGTTCTGCGGGCTGTATCCTACTGACACGGCCAGGTATGAAGATTTGCGGGATGCGTTGGTCAAGCTCCGGCTGAACGATTCGTCGTTCGTCTACGAACCGGAAACGTCCTTGGCCTTGGGGTTTGGGTTTCGGTGCGGGTTCTTAGGTCTGCTCCATATGGAGATCATTCAAGAACGCCTTGAGCGTGAGTATAATTTGACGCTCCTCACCACGGCTCCAACCGTCGTGTATCGCGTGATGACGACCAAAGGCGAAGTGTT
>JAHBWO010000144.1 GCA_019636945.1 Nitrospira sp.
ATGATCGGGATCTGTAGACGGCATGCCCGGTCACCAATGAGGATTCCTCTGGCGCAAGGTGGAGGTGGACGGTAGAGGCGATATCATCATACGAGATCTCACGCGAGACGTAGCAAACCCAGCTGCTTGCGAGCGCGCATGGATAACAAGCCGACCCTCAGCTGGCAGCGTACTTCCAGCAGATCCATCACTCGGGACAACTCTCGTGTACGCCTCTTGACGAGACACAGGCTCGCAAAACTTCAGGATTATATTGAGGTCGCCACACATTGTAAAGCAGCTATCCGACCTTCATTTTGAAATTCACCAGTGTCCCGCACTCCTTGTCTATACGAACCCCGCGCATCAAATTACCGACCCATACGGCTTGAGCTCGCTCGGTTGCTCGACGACCAAACCACCGGCGCACAAGCAGCTGATTGAATCTACCGGCTAGAACCAGGCAACCCATGACCGAACGATCCGGAGCAGCCTCTCCCGTGAAGCATCGTGCGTGAAGCGTGCGCATTCGAAAACGAGAGCCGCTTCATGTTTCACTGTTGGACAGACTCACGACCTTGAGTTCCATCGAAGAGCGAATGACGTGCGGGAAAATAGTCTTGCGGGAACCTCTCGGCAATGACTGGGACAACGCCCATGGATCATAGGGGTTAGGAATTGGGCTGTCACAGCATTCAGACACAGACTTCAAGAAGCAGCCGCATCGTCCGTCCACTCAATTGACACGCCTTGCAATCAGTTCGTCTGTTTCTTGACTTCGCTCAATCCATCACATACTATCCTCGCATGTCTCGCCTTACAGTCAGAAAAGCCGTGATTCCTGCAGCTGGTTTGGGCACACGTTTCCTTCCTGCGACAAAGGCCTCTCCCAAGGAGATGTTGCCGCTGGTCGACAAGCCGCTCATTCAGTATACGGTTGAAGAAGCGGTCGCCTCAGGCATCGAAGATATCATCGTGATCACAGGGCGCGGCAAACGTGCCATCGAAGACCACTTTGATCGTTCCGTCGAGTTGGAAGAGAATTTAAAGGGAACAGGGAAAAGCCAAGTCCTCCATCAGATTCGACAGATTTCTAATCTCGCGAATTTCTGCTATGTCCGCCAGTCAGAGGCATTGGGTTTGGGACATGCCGTCTTGTGTGCCCAACACCTGATCGGAGATGAGCCATTCGCCGTGATTCTGGGGGACGAAATCATCGACGCCGACGTGCCGGGGCTCGCTCAACTCATCCACGTCTATAAGAAACGACACGGGGCAGTCCTGGGAGTGCAGGATGTTCCGAAAGCGGATGTCAGTCGATACGGTATCGTCACGCCGAAACGCCTCTCTCACGGGTTGCACCGAGTTGAGGATTTGGTTGAAAAACCGTCTCCCGCCGATGCACCGTCCACGCTTGCTGTGATCGGTCGCTATATCCTTCCTCCGGAAATTTTTCCCATCCTGAGAAAAACAGCCCCGGGAAAGAACGGAGAAATTCAGTTGACCGATGCGCTCAAGACACTGGCAAAAAAATCTCCGATGTATGCACTCGAGGTCGAGGGCCAGCGCCACGACGCTGGAGACAAGCTGGGCTTTTTGATCGCCACCGTGGAGTTTGCCTTAAAGAACCCGGCATTGGGAGCAGAGTTCCGCGACTACCTCTCGACCAGAACGCACACCACATCGAATAATCGTCGCGGATGATCCTATCGGCCCTGATGGAGGCTGTCCCAAGGATCTCGGCACCACCGATTCTGCACGAGATCGTACGGTAAACGAAGTGTTCAATCAGCGCATTGTGCAATCTCAATTAGCCCTTCTTTCTGAAAGTACCGTACGACAAGTATGAAGGAGCAGATCGTTGAGACATGCCAGAGCAATAACCGCCTTCTGGTCCATTGAACCGAAGTTTCATGTGTCGATAAACAGAACAGGCCCATAGACATGACCGACCTAAACGAGCAGGATATCCAGCCTCCCCAAAACATTGAGGTCCCCAGCCAGCTCCCGCTGTTGCCGGTCCGAGACATTGTCGTCTTTCCCTACATGGTCCTTCCGCTGTTCGTTGGACGCGACATGTCGATTAAAGCGATCGAAGCAGCCTTAGCCGGTAACCGGATGATTTTCCTTGCCACCCAAAAAGCGCTGGATGTCGAGAACCCAACCCCCAAGGACATCCACACCGTTGGGACCGTCGGCATCATCATGCGGATGCTGAAACTGCCGGATGAGCGCATCAAGATCTTGGTCCAAGGCATCGCGAAAGCCAAGATCAATAAATACATCCAAACCGATCCCTACTACTCCGTTCGAATCGACAAAGTTCCCGACACGAAACCAGCAGCCACACCACTGGAAGCCGAAGCCGTGATGCGGACCGTGAAGGAACAGATCGAGCGGATCGTCAGCCTAGGAAAAGTCCTGATCCCCGATGTCATGGTCGTCATCGAAAATCTCGAGGAACCGGGGCGCTTAGCCGACATGGTCGCCTCCAATCTTGGCCTCAAAGTCGACATAACCCAAGCCGCCTTAGAAATTGCCGACCCGATTCAACGACTTCGCCAGGTCAGCGATATTCTGGGAAAAGAAATTGAAGTCCTCTCCATGCAGCAGAAGATCCAGGCGCAAGCCAAAGGCGAGATGGACAAAACACAGCGCGAATACTTTCTCCGGGAACAGCTGAAGGCGATTCAGAAGGAGTTGGGTGAACTGGACGAACGAGCGGAAGAGATCACGGAGTTCCGCAAACGGATCAAAGACGCCAAGATGCCAGAGAAGGTGTTGAAGGAAGCAGAAAAACAGCTCAAACGCCTCGAGAAAATGCATCCAGATACCGCTGAGTCCGCCACCGTCCGTACCTATCTGGAGTGGATGGTCGAGTTACCCTGGTCGAAGCGGTCGAAGGACAACCTTGAATTGAAAGCCGCGGCCAAGGTGCTGAACGAAGATCATTATGATCTTGAAAAGGTCAAAGAACGAATCCTGGAATATCTGGCAGTGCGAAAACTGAAAGAGAAAATGAAAGGACCGATCTTGTGCTTCGTCGGTCCGCCCGGAGTCGGCAAAACCTCGTTGGGCAAATCGATTGCCAAAGCCCTGGGTCGAGAATTTGTGCGGATCAGCTTGGGCGGTGTGCGGGATGAGGCGGAAATCCGCGGCCATCGCCGGACCTACGTCGGAGCATTGCCGGGCCGTATGATCCAAGGCATGAAACAGGCGGGAACCAGCAATCCCGTGTTCATGCTGGACGAGGTAGATAAGGTGGGAATGGATTTCAGAGGCGATCCTTCTGCCGCCTTACTGGAAGTGCTCGACCCTGAACAAAACACGGCCTTCACCGACCACTATCTCGGAGTCCCCTTCGACCTGACCGAAGTAATGTTCATCACCACGGCCAATTTGATCGATCCGATTCTGCCTGCACTGCGCGATCGGATGGAGGTCATTGAAATCCCAGGATACACGGAGGAGGAGAAACTCGGCATCGCCCAACGCTACTTAATTCCGCGCCAACTCGACGAACACGGCATCACCAACAAACACGTGCAGCTCACGGAACCCGCCATCAGACAAATCATCTCGCACTACACCAGGGAAGCCGGAGTCAGAAATCTCGAGCGCGAGATCGCCAACGTCATGCGCAAGGTCGCCAAGAAAGTGGCCGAAGGCAAGGGGCAGGGATTCTCCATCGATCCATCAAATCTGAATAAATATCTCGGCGTCTCAAAGTACGTTCCGGAAGCTGAGCTCGAACAAGACGAGACCGGCGTCGCCACTGGTCTGGCCTGGACCGAGGCGGGTGGCGATGTGTTGTACATCGAGGCGACCGTCATGAAAGGCAAGGGCCAGTTGACCCTTACCGGACACCTCGGAGATGTGATGAAGGAGTCCGCCCAAGCGGCCCTCAGCTATGTCCGTTCGAGGGAGAAAAGCCTGAATATTGATCCCAGCATGTTCAGCAGACAAGATCTGCATATTCATGTCCCCGCAGGTGCGATTCCCAAGGATGGGCCTTCCGCCGGTATCACAATGGCCACGGCGATTGCCTCTGCGTTCTCCGGTGTTCCCACAAGGCGGGATCTGGCCATGACGGGAGAAATTACCTTGCGCGGCCGTGTCCTTCCAATCGGAGGGTTGAAGGAAAAGATCCTAGCGGCCAAACGGGCCAAGCTGACAACCGTGATCTTGCCTCGCCGGAACAAGAAGGATCTCGAAGAAATTCCCAAACACCTTTTGAAAGGCATTCAGCTGGCATTTGTCGATACTATGGACGACGTCATAAAGATCGCCCTCCGCCGACGTGGAAAGACGCCCCCGGCTTCAAAAGCACAGCCAGCCCCTCCGGCACCAGCCCGCATCCGCCCTCTGCGGTCAGGTAAAGGGCGGCGGTCTCACGAGCTCCCAGCAACAGTGATGGCCGACCGAATCCCGGCACGTTCATAGGATCGCCTTGTGGCCAATCGTAAGGCCAAGCCAGCCATTCAGGAATTCCCTCTGATCCGAGGCCTCGCAGGCCGGTTTGCTCACGCCGTGCCCGGGCTTGTCCGGGGCATCGGTGACGATGCCGCGGTCGTTGAACCCACCTCACGGACTTGGTGGCATGTCACGACAGACTTGCTCGCGGAAGGCATCCATTTCAACTTCAAGTCTGCGGCCCCGGAGTCGGTCGGATATCGCGCCGCCATGGCTAACCTCAGCGATCTTGCTGCCATGGGGGCCACCCCTCGCTATCTACTTGTTTCACTAGCCATCCCGAAGACACTGAAATCATCGGACATCTTCAAGGTCTACAGCGGCCTGATGAACGCATGCGGACGCGATGGCGTGGCGCTCATCGGTGGAGACACTTCAGCCTCCAAAGCCGGGCTCTTTCTCAACATCACGCTCATCGGTACCACTCCCACACGAAGGGCTCTCTTTCGTCACGGAGCTCAAGTCGATGACCTGATCTACGTCACCGGTACGCTCGGAGATTCTCTCGCAGGGCTTCGCCTATTGATGCCGCTCCACAGGGCTCACCGCTCAAGCAAGAACAGGCTAGCCCTCCTTGCCTCACATCAACGATTTCTGATCGACCGCCACCTGCACCCAACGGCGAGAGTGTCAGAAGGACAGTGGCTGAATCAGAAACGACTGGCCACTTCCGCCATCGATCTCTCCGATGGTCTATCGGGAGATCTTCGCCATCTCTGTGAAGCGAGTCAGGTAGGCGCAGAGGTGGAACTCGAGAAACTTCCGATCTCGGCAGCCTGCCAGGCCTACGGCAAAGCAGCTGGCCGCTCACCGGTTCAGCTCGCGCTGAGCGGGGGCGAGGACTATGAACTCCTCTTCACCGCCGCTCCAGGCTCTCGAAGTACGATTGAACAGCAAGCCCGCGCCCGCGGCTATCGCGTGACCTGCATCGGGACGATCCGCTCGAAGCGATTTGGAATACGGATGTCATCCGGCGGGAAAAGGCAGCTGCTGCCGGTCACCAGCTACGAGCATTTTCACTGATGTCCGAACTCAGCAACCAGCCGGTGAAACGCAGCCGATCCTTCCGTGCACTCTTACGCCAAGTGCTTCATCTACGGGAGTCTCCTCGCCGCACAGCTTTGGCCTTCGCCTTAGGCGTCTTTATTGCGTTTTCACCGGCGTATGGCTTGCATACGGCCATGGTGGCGCTGTGCACATGGCTATTCGGTCTCAACTTTGTTGCATTGTTGGCCGGGGCGCTGATCAACAACCCCTGGACCATTATTCCGATCTTAGGCGCAACCTATTGGACCGGGGCGTTCCTGCTCGGACGCACCGATACCCCAACCTTCGATTGGCACGACTTGAGCTTCAACGGTATCTATGAGCAAGTCCTCCCGTATGCTGGCCCGTTTGTGCTGGGAGGGTTCATTCTCAGTATACTCGGCACCATGATCTCATACCCCGCCGCGTATTTCTTTATTACGAAATACCGGCCTGAGTCAGCGTCCGACGTGGCCAAACCATTGCCGCCCTCTGACCGGGTGGGCTAAGATATCCGCTGCTTATGGAACCCGTAGACCGTTCTGATGCCCCCTACGATGGCTCTGCACTCATCGCCGATCCGATTCACAAGTACGTCACCTTTACCGTTCCATTTGCAAACCCCGACCCGCACGAACATACAGAGAAGGACCTGATCGATTCCCCCTGGGTACAGCGACTGCGGTACATCTATCAGTTGCAAAGCGCCCGTTGGGTCTATCCGTCCGCCGAACACACCAGATTCGTCCACTCCTTAGGGACCATGCATGTGGCCGGACGATTCGCTCGACACTTGTACCCCTTTCTGAAAAAGACCGTCAAAGACGTGCCCTCGGCCAATTATGTTGAGGAGCTCTTGCGCATCACGGCCTTGGTGCACGACATCGGACACGGGCCTTTCTGCCATTTCTTCGACGACAATTTTCTCCATGGATTCGGCCTGACCCATGAACGATTGGGACAAATTATCATCCGAGACCATCTCGCCCCTTTGATTAAAAAGATCCGCCGGAGTCCTTCCGGCCCCTTCGCCAAAGGTGAGGAGTTGAACCCGGACCAGGTCGCTCATCTGATCCTCAAAGAAAAAGGCAAGGACAACTCCCGACTCCCTCGCTGGCTGAATATGCTCCAACCTATCATCTCCGGAAGCTACACCGGGGATAACTTGGACTACGTCTTGCGGGACTCGTATATGTGTGGCGTCGCGGTGGGACCGGTCGATCTCACACGGTTGATTCATTACACCATCGTGACGGAGAAGGGATTCACCATTCATAAGACCGGGCTCCCCGCGCTCCAGATGTTCCTCAACACCCGGATGTATCTCTATTCAAATGTGTATTTCCATCGCACAACCAGATCCATCGATATTCACCTTCGTGATATTTTCGGAGACACGATGAAGCTCATCTGCCCTCGCGATCCGCGAAAGAATATGGGCGGCTACCAAACTCTGACCGATTGGTCGCTCCTGGAAGAGGTCCGAGGATGGGTGCAGAGCCGCAGCAAATCGCGCCGTCATTTGGGACAGGAATGGACCAGAATTCTGGACCGCGATATCAAATGGAAAATGGCCTACAGTACGACCTTGAAAGAAAAGGGGCAGGAACGCGGGATGGCCTTCCCCAGCCATCGCCACTTTGAGCAGCAAATTATGAAGGAGTTACCGACTCGGCTGAAGCGGTATCCGTTTCGAGTAGACATGGCCCTGTTGGATCCGCGGCCAGACCCGAAGGATTCACGGGGCAACCCCCTCTACGTCTATGATCCCGGTACAGGCCAGGTTTCGACTGAACTATTGGAAGAGTGCCTGGATCTGCTGCCCACGAGACTGGTCCAGTTTCGGATTTACGCGCCAGACCATGCCCACGACGCCGCGCTCTCGCAAGCCGCCGCAACTGTGCTGAACAAAACACCGACCAGTCTAGAATCACACTACTGAACACCGTCCTTTGACTCTTAGGAAGTGGTGAGAGGCAGGGGCGATCAAGAACGCATGTGGCATAGCACACCCGTCTCTACGCCGCCATCTTGAGCGGAAGACTCTTCATCAATTGGGATTTC
The DNA here is from genome assembly GCA_019636945.1 of Nitrospira sp. Classification (GTDB taxonomy): domain Bacteria; phylum Nitrospirota; class Nitrospiria; order Nitrospirales; family Nitrospiraceae; genus Nitrospira_D. The sequence goes on from JAHBWO010000144.1 coordinate 7,543, forward strand.
TTGCTTGTCATGAAGTCCCGTTGAGGCTCTAATGGAAAATGCGAACCGCGCTTCGACCGTGGGAACCGACGCTCAAACTGTTCAATGATCTCAAGCGCCTCTGCCTCCTCTCCTGCCTGAAGCAACAGTTGTACGAGCCGGAGATACGCGGGAACAAGAAGCATGAGGTGCCGGACTTCCTTCGCTTCATTGACCACGTAGCGATAGCCCTCAATCGAGACCTCCGGGCTGCCTCGTTCGGACACCATGGCCTCGATCAAATAGACCGACACTCGATCGGTTTCTGCGCTGATGCAACGCTCCCACTGCCCGTTCACCAATGCGCGGACTTCTTCGGCTGAGAGTTGGATCCCGCCTTTCTTGACGCTCTCACGAAGGTTTTCCAACACGCCTCTGGCCTCCAGCCACGCGCCGTACAAACCAAGCAGGACTCCGTTGCAGGGAGTCGGACGAGTACAGTCTCCGGTGAGAGGAGAAAAGTGTTTCTTTGCAACGTGAGACGGCAAAAACACACGACCATGCGCGGCCTCACAGACATCGCACACATGATCATCATCAGGCACAACATAGATATACATTCGGGTGCCGGAGCGATCAAAAATATCCACGGCCAGAATGCGCCCCGACAGGATTTGCAGTTGGTAATACTGCCAGAGGACCAGTAGACCAAGAATGGCCACCGCATAACCCGTCACGTCCGGAAACTCAAACCCGTCAAACATCAGCGCGCTCCCACTTCGTTGTTTAAGATCAGCCCCAACCAGGATTGTCCGATATAGAGGTCCTTCGAAATCTCTCGTTTCCTCTACACATACAAGACTGTATCGGTTACTTCACCGGCACACTTAATCCCCTTCCAGTCGCCTAAACCAACCTCTTGGTCTTTGATGGACAAAGGCATAGAACATGCGTAGTTGCTCACTTAACGAGAGGTGGCTCCAGTTAGTTGGACAGTGTAGGCCCATTCTTAAGTGGCGCCTGGCGGATTGCTGACTACGCGGCATTCTGCCGTGTCGTCAGATGGTCATAATACACCTGGTTAGGCGTCTGGCCGTCAAGCGTCTGATGCGGCCGGACCGTATTATAGAACGTCACGTAGCGGGTGATCCCGTCCTGCGCCTCTCGGACGGTCTCGTACGCATGGAGATAGACCTCCTCGTATTTGAGACTTCTCCAAAGCCGTTCCACGAAGACGTTATCCCGCCAACACCCTTTGCCGTCCATGCTGATCTGAATGCCGTGGCGCTTGAGCAGCCCGGTGAAGGCCTCGCTGGTGAACTGGCTGCCTTGGTCCGTGTTGAAGATCTCCGGGCAGCCATACTGCGTAATTGCCTCCTGCACGGCGTCGAGACAGAAGTCTGTCGTCAATGTATTGGAGAGTCGCCAGGCCAGTACCCGGCGACTGGCCCAGTCCAAGATAGCGAAGAGATACACGAAGCCTCGTCGCATCGGGATGTAGGTGATATCGGCCGCCCAGACGTGATTGGGACGACAGATCCTGAGATCGCGAAGGAGATAGGGATAGATGATGTGGCCAGGATGCCGCCGACTCAGATGTGGTTTCCGATACAGCGCCTCAACCCCCAACCGGCGCATCAGCGTGGCCACCTGGCGTCGCCCAATGACATGTCCCTCTTGCCGTAACAGATCGCGCAACATCCGCGCTCCGGCAAACGGATACTGCAGGTGTAACTCGTCAATCCGCCGCATCAACGCCAGCGCTGTCTCCGATATCGGCGCCTGCTGGTAATAGGCGGTCGAGCGAGCCAACTTCAGGAGCTGGCACTGCCGCACAACCGACAAGGGATGAGTACGGTCGATCATCGCTTTGCGCTCAGCAAGCCGGCCTTGATGAGCGCGCCTTCTAAAAAATCATTCTCCAGTGCCAGTTGCCCGATCTTTGCGTGCAGCGTCTTGAGATCCGGCGTCTCTGCTGGAGTCTTCGTCCCGCCAAACACGTCCGCAGCTCGCGCCAACAACTGCTGTTTCCATTCGGTGATCTGGGTGGGATGGACGCTGAATTGCTCGGCCAATTCGGCCAGCGTCTTGTCGCCTTTGACGGCCGCCACCGCGACCTGTGCTTTGAAGGTCGCTCCATGATTCCGTCTCGTTCTCTTCATCGCCTCGCTCCTTTGGTTCACCACCACCTGGTGGCGTTCGTGAAGCCAGGCTACCACTTATCACACTGTCCGACTTTCCTGAGCCCCCTCTAGCTTACCTTATGGTTACGAAACGCCCTAATTACCCACAATTTATGTGATCATCTTTTATCGATGACGGAGAGAGATTACCTACAATAGCTTGGCAAGATCCTGCAACTTCTGCTTCCGTCTCACTAATTCAGGCAAAGGATCAAGCCCAACCCGGTGAAGTATTGCTTCCCATCGGTACAACCAATCATGCCGTAGCAACCCATGGACGATATTGTTTGTTCTGATTGCCTCTTGTCTCTCACGTTGTCCAATAAGCTCATCGAGAATCAAAGCCACCTCGCTTTTCGTTTGCTCCTCGGAAAGTTTGACCACAGCATCAGGCCACCCAAAGTACATCCTAAATTCATCAATCTTGGGTTCTAGCCCGATCATTATCGCCCCTGCAGCTACTCCTTCAAAATATCTCGCTCCGATTTCACTCTGGCTTCCGACTTCACTTTTGTCAAAGCGTCCACCTGGATTCACAATACAGAAACGACTTCTCTTTAAAAAGTTTGCCCTCATTAGCCGATGCTGCAATAGATCATACGTATGGAGGCCCTTTGTGGTGTCATGCACATAGAAGAAACCATCCTCTGCTGAGAGCTCAAGAAGTATGTGATGTAACCTCTCAGATCTACGGCCATAACTTAATATATCTATACAGCGTGCTGGCGGGTTTGGAATAGGACAAAACAAGAGAGCATCTACGCCGAACGGCAAATATGCACATTGGCTTTCAATTTCCTTACTAACCGGTTCAATACTCTCCCTGTAGGTCAATAATACATAATCGAACTTCGTCAGCACTTCTAGGCAACTTGTGTAGGAGGCC
>JAHBWO010000145.1 GCA_019636945.1 Nitrospira sp.
CATGTATCTCTAGCCAGCTCCATTGGATCTTGTCTCGTTCATGATATTTCCTAGCCTGTTGCCGTCCTCCTTGACCATCACAGCGTGATTGTTACGCGGCGCGGAGTTCGTTGATTGCTCGTAAGGTCGTGTCTATTTCTTCTGCTGAGTTGATAAGACTCGGTGCGAGGCGGACATACTTCGTCGCGTAGGGTGTGACGCTGCCGACGATGTTGCGCTGACGAAGCTTTTCCACAACCTGGCGAGGCTGCATCCCAGCCACCTCGAAGCAGACAATCCCAGCAGACAAATCTTGAGTCATTGGCGTGTGGAGAGTCACGTGGGGCATGGCTGCCAAGCCCTGTTTCAGCTGCTGGTTGAGCCCATAGATCCGCTGTGTCACCCTGGACTTCCCGATGGTCTGATGAAATAGAAAGGCTTCATCCAGTGCCCAGCGATGTTCGAAGGAATGGAACCCACCGGGGGTCATATGAACGGATGGCGGGAGATCCTTTGAGGATTTATTCTCCATCCAGAGGTCATAGGCCTGACCGCTAAACGTTGGGATCGTTGCCCTGGCGATCGGCCAGGCCTTCGGATGGCCCCAGACGAGCCCGGTGCCTCGTGGGCCGAACATCCACTTGTGGGTTCCGGCAATGAGAAAATCACAGCCGAGTTCATCCACACGGAAGTCTTCAACCCCTAAGGCGTGAACTCCGTCCACGCAGAAGATGATCCGGTCCCGTTCATCCCGTGAACGATTGATGGTCTGGATCACCTGCGCCATTTCATGAATCGGCAGTTTGAGGCCCGTGCTGGAATGCACCCAGGTGACGGCCAGAATGCGCGTCATCGGGGTGATGCCTTTGCGCAGCGATTCGACGATTTCATCGCGTGACACGGTCTTGAGTGATCGATAGAGGTGAATCGGTCGTACCATGGCGCCTGTCCGTTCAGCGCGAAGGCGTAGCGCCGTTTCCGTCGAATAGTGGTCGTGGGTCGTTGTCAGAATTTCTTGCTCGTTGCCAAGCTTGAGACCACCATAGAGAAGCCCTAGTCCCATCGTCGTGCTGTCGGTCAACGCGATATCGGTGGGGCTGGCTTTCAGATACTCGGCTGCCGCCAGGAGGACTTTCGCCTCCTGTTTCTCTTCATGTTCAAACCAATAACCGATTGGGTCGGAATCTAGACCGGCTCGATATCGGTCGATGGCTTCTCGCACCGGGGTGGGATGGGAGGCAAGGAAGAACGCGGCCAAGTGGATAAGCTGTGGAGAGAGGGGAAACTGGGTTCGTAGATCCTCCCAGTTTGTGAACCGGTATGGCGAGGGTTGCTGATTGGCTATGGTGCGAGAGGCTGCACTAGCTAGCACCGCTGCGCTCAAGGCCAAGCCTGTTCGAACCAAAAAGCCTCGACGTCCAATGTCGCTCATAGGATGCCCTCCTCAGAGATGGATCCTCTGTACTCTACTGCTTGTTTGGAAAATCAGGCAAGGAGAGGCATAAACGAAGTCCCTGGCTGGTTTACCAGCCAGGGTTCGGACCTAGTACAAGGGGTCCTGCTAGTTCTGATACGTCTCTATCGGCGGACAACTACAGATGAGATGGCGGTCGCCGTAAGCCTCGTCGATGCGACTGACACTCGGCCAGAACTTGCCGTGCTTGACCCAGGAGGCAGGGAACGCCGCTTGCTCGCGGCTATAGGGTCGGTTCCATTCCGTGGCGGTCACGACAGCGGCGGTATGAGGTGCGTTCTTCAGGATATTGTTAGTTCGCGGTTGGCGCCCGTCGACGATCTCCTGAATCTCGGCGCGGATTAAAATGAGTGCTTCGCAGAGCCGATCGAGTTCCTGCTTTGATTCGCTTTCAGTCGGTTCGACCATAAGTGTGCCGGCTACGGGGAATGACACGGTCGGTGCATGGAAACCGTAGTCCATCAGTCGTTTGGCGACATCCATCGCCTCGACACCGGCGCTCTCCTTGAATTCACGCAGATCCAAAATGAACTCATGCGCCACCAATCCTGACTCTCCGCGGTATAGGATGGAGTAGTGTTTTTCCAGGCGTTTGGCCATATAGTTCGCATTGAGAATGGCGACCTGTGTTGCCTTGGTCAGGCCTTCGCGTCCCATCATGGCGATATACGTCCAGGAGATCGGAAGAATCCCTGGACTGCCGAACGGGGCTGCCGACACGGGACCAATGGTTTGCGGGCCACCAAGCTTGACCACGGGGTGCCCTGGTAAAAATGGTACCAGGTGCCGTGCGACGCCGATGGGTCCCACGCCAGGCCCTCCGCCGCCATGGGGAATACAAAACGTTTTGTGGAGATTGAGGTGGCAGACATCGGCTCCAATATCACCCAGACGGCAGAGGCCGACCATGGCATTCATATTGGCTCCGTCGATATAGACCTGGCCCCCGTGGGTGTGGACGATTTGGCAAATGCGCCGCACGCTGGCTTCAAACACGCCGTGGGTGGAGGGATAGGTCAACATCAGTGCCGCCAATCGGTCTCGGTGTTGAGCCGCTTTGGTTTCCAGGTCAGCGACATCCACATTGCCATTGCGATCGCACGCGACGACGACCACGGTCATGCCGACCATGGCCGCGGTGGCTGGATTTGTCCCGTGGGCTGAGACAGGGATCAAACAGACATCCCGGTGTCCCTCACCTTTTGACCGATGGAAGGCCCGGATCACCATCAAGCCGGAGTATTCGCCCTGTGAGCCCGCATTCGGTTGAAGCGAAAAGGCCGAAAATCCTGCGATCTCGGCCAACCAGCTTTCCAATTGGCGAAACAGGGTGTGGTAGCCACGGGTTTGATCAGCGGGAGCAAATGGATGGAGCCGCGCAAACTCCGGCCAGGTCACCGGCAGCATTTCTGATGTCGCATTGAGCTTCATCGTGCAGGAACCCAGCGGGATCATTGAGTGCACGAGTGAGAGGTCGCGCGCCTGGAGTCGATAGAGGTAGCGGAGCATTTCGTGTTCAGAGTGATAGCGGTGGAATACCTCATGTGTGAGATACGGACTGCTTCTCGTCAATGGAGCGGGGTATTCCAGATCAACAGAGGATGCAAGGTCCGAGAGGCGGAACGGCAATTGGTCATGGCCGACGAAGATCTGTAGGAGGCGATGCACCTCCTGCTCGGAACTGACTTCGTCGAGCGACAGGCCGATGGAGCCGTCCTCGTACTGTCGGAAATTGATTCCGTGTGTCTCCGCCCTCGCAACGATCTGCTCGGCTTGAGACTTGGAAACTGGGAGTCGAATCGTATCGAAAAAGGCCTTGGGCAACACCTCGAATCCAAGGCGACGCAGGCCTTCCGCGAGCAACAACGTCAGGCCATGGACCCGTTCCGCGATGCGACGCAACCCATCCGGCCCATGGTAGACCGCGAACATGGCTGCCATCACCGCCAGCAAGACCTGAGCGGTGCAGATGTTACTCGTGGCCTTTTCCCGTCTGATGTGTTGCTCGCGAGTTTGAAGTGAGAGCCGGATGGCCGGTTTGCCGGTGACATCTTTTGAGACGCCGACGAGTCGACCAGGCATCTGCCGCTTGAACTCTTCTTTGGTCGCTAGGAACGCGGCATGGGGTCCCCCGAAGCCGATGGGGACGCCGAACCGTTGAGTCGAGCCGACAGCAATATCGGCGCCGAATTCTCCGGGTGAGCGGAGTATCGTGAGTGCGAGGAGATCAGTGGATACGACGACCAGAACTCCGGCCTCATGAGCCTGGGTCACTAATGCACTGAAATCACCTACATACCCGTCCGTGGCAGGGTACTGCAGGAGGATGCCGCACAGCTCTGGGCTGGCACAATCAGCGGCCGATGGGACGCCCGTCTTGAGGACGATGCCCAGGGGTTCAGCCCTTGTCTGTAGCACAGCGAGAGTTTGTGGATGGCAGTCGTGTGAGGCGAAGAATTCATGGCGTTCCTGACCGTCATGGCGGGCGATCGCGTAGCACATCGCCATCGCTTCAGCGGCCGCCGTCGCTTCATCCAACAGGGACGCATTGGCCAGTGGAAGACCGGTCAGGTCCCCGACCATGGTCTGAAAAGTGACGAGAGCCTCTAGGCGACCTTGTGAGATTTCAGCTTGGTACGGAGTGTACTGCGTATACCACGCTGGATTCTCGAGAATGTTCCGTTGAATCACCCCAGGCGTGACACAGTCGTAGTATCCCATGCCAATCAGCGACCGATAGGCCTTGTTCTGGGCTGCGATTCCCTGGAGTCGGGTGAGAACGGCTTGCTCGCCCTCACCGTTGGGAATGTCCAGGGCTTGCCGAAGACGGATATCAGGTGGAACGGTCGTATCGACTAATGTATCAAGCGACCGGTGGCCTAAAGTAGCCAGCATCTCTTGAATATCTGCATCGGTAGGACCAAGGTGCCGATGTACAAAGTCATCCGTCGGTTGAAGCCATGTCGGACTGTTCATGAAGTCATCCATCCTCTGTTCGGTTTTTGAGACCGCCACGAGTGCACGACGCACCCTTCGCCGCGTTGACCGCGCAGCCTACCATGGGATCGTGACATTTCCAAGCGACCTGAGCCGCTCCCTTATGGGGAAAGTTCATGGCGACGAGGAGCACTGCGCGACCACATGTGAGGTCCATGTTCAGCTTCAGGAACTATTTGGTTCATTCTGCAGACAAATGAATGTGCATGGCCTCGCTCTTTCGTTGCTTTTTCAAGAATTCACGCTATGGTGAGGTGATCAATCGAGTTCGGAGCGTTGACCATGACCGCCACAAGTCGAAGCTCCAGTCAGGATTCTGGAAAGCCATCCACTGATCGTTCCTTTAAGGGAACAGCCCTCATGATCACACTGGCTCTTGGCCTCTTGGCCATAGGCGGATACGTGATCTTCAACGGCCCAGGGCTACCGACGACGTTCTTGGCACCCCATAGTCAACGAACTGCATCGCTGACGGAGCATCAGTCGAACTCCAGGCCGGGGGATATGCGCCTCACTCGTGAGGGAATCGATCGGCTTCTCGGAGCTCTCGACGAGGCCGTCCGGAGAAAAGATGTCGAGGGCGTCCTCCGTTATATTTCGTATGACGCAACGATCACCATCCATCTGAAGCAAGGTCCGCAGCAGCAAACGGCCTTGCTGACCAGGGACGACTATCGCAAGACGCTAGCCATGGCGTTCGCCTTCCCAAGCGACCACGACTTCACGCGCACCAATACGTCGGTCTCGTTGGCTGCGGATGAACGAAGTGCCAAGGTGTCCTTCAAGTCCATTGAGACCCTCAGACCCTCCAATCACGAATTCAAGGCAGAAGGCGAAGAGACTCTCGTGTTTACGATCCGCGACGGAAAACCCATGATTACCTCTGTGGAACAGACCTTCCCTGGCGACTCCACCTAGCCCGCACTATTCATGAGCGCTCTTACTGCAATCACCGATATGCCGCTGCGACAAGCCTGGCTGCGGTTGCGCTGCAGCCAGGCGGGCAGGCTCGCCTCTCGTGACCTCGACAGACTGTTTCAAGTATGCCTCGGCGCTCCGCGTACCCGTCTCGCATAGCGTCTTGGTGGTTTCATGACAAACCGTCATGAATAATGTGGGCTAGCTGTGCTACTCCCCCGTCTCTGTGAGGCAAAACCCAGTCGTCTCTGTCCTCTCACTCGTGTCGAGCTCGTTGAGGCAGGTGAACCCGGCTTTCCTCCGGCTTTCTCGAGCTCCAAGATTCATGGTGCGTCGTTTGGTATAATCAGCTCCCTGATCAATCTTTGTAGGAGTGGGTATGCGGGTGCTTGTCCTCGAAGACGAAACCAAAGTCGGTTGCTTCATCAAGCGGGCATTGGAAGAAGAAAGCTACGCCGTCGATCTCTGTGAAGACGGGGCGAAGGGGTTGGAGATGGCATTGGCGACCGACTATGATCTCCTGGTTGTTGATGTCATGTTGCCGGGCATGTCCGGGTTGGATGTGCTCAAGAATATTCGTCGTGAACGGATCCAAACGCCGGTGCTGATTCTGTCTGCTCAATCGCAGATCGATCAGAGGGTCAAAGGGCTGGATGCCGGTGCCGATGACTATCTCACGAAACCTTTTGCCATTGATGAGCTGCTGGCACGAGTTCGTGCCTTACTGCGCCGTGGCGCAACGGAAAGTCCGGGAGTGCTCCAGGTCGACGACTTGTTGCTCAATCCGGCGACGCGTGAGGTGACACGAGGCGGGCAACGCATCGATCTGACGCTGAAAGAGTATGCCTTGCTGGAATATCTGATGCGTCATACCGGTCGGGTTCTCACCCGACCGATGATCTCTGAGCACGTCTGGAATCAAGACTTCGATACGTTTACGAATGTCATCGACGTCTATGTGAACTATCTCCGAAACAAGATCGACCGAGGTCGGACGAAGAAATTGATCCATACCATCCGGGGAAGCGGATATATGCTGAAGGCCGACTAGCAGGGTGCGGAGATATGTGGCCCCAGCCCACATCGCGACTCCAGAGGTTCGACACCGGTACCAAGACTGCGCCGCGAATCTCGTTCGCGTTCATTGGTCAGGAGGTAGCTGATGCCGCTACGTGTCCGGTTGACCCTCTGGTATGGGACCGTGCTTGCCCTGGTCTTGATCGTGTTTTCAGTGGTGCTTTATGCCATTACAGCAAGAAATCTCCGCGACACCGTTGATGAATCGTTGGAAGACACGGCGACGACGGCCGTACGCTTGCTCGAAACGAACGGATTTCTTCCTCTGATCGATGAAGAGGTCCTGCTCTCTCAGTTTCCGGAGCTGACGCGAATCGATAAGTTCTTCCAGATCTTCAGCCCTTCCGGCACCATCACGATTCGCTCCCCGAACATCAAACAACACGAGGTTCCACTGAGCCGGACGGCCCTCGACGCCGCGTTTGCCGGGCAGAGTATTTATGAGTCGGCCAAGTATCCCAAGGAGCCTCCCTTGCGGTTGATTTCCATGCCGATCATGTATCGAGGCAATCTCCTGTACATCGTGCAGGTCGGGACCTCGATGGAGTCAGTCGGAGAGACGCTCCATCGATTCCTCGTCCTGGTTCTGGTGGCCATTCCTATTGCGTTGGCCGTGTCGCTCGCTGGGGGCTGGTTCCTGGCCGGGCGGGCCCTCCGCCCGGTCGATAGAATTACGCTGGCTGCACAGCGGATTGCCGCAGGAGATCTCAGTCAGCGACTCAGTATGCCTGGGGCTCATGATGAGATCGGGCGTCTTGCGGCCACCTTCAACAACATGATCGGCCGGTTGGATGCTTCGTTCCGACAAATCCGTCAATTTACTAGTGACGCGTCACACGAGTTGAGAACGCCCCTGACCGTGATGAAGGGCGAAACAGATCTGGTGCTCAGGAAATCTCGCCCGCTTGAGGATTACAAGGCGGTGCTGGAGAGTAACCTCGAAGAGATCGATCGGATGACCCGCATCGTGGATGAACTGTTGTTCCTCTCTCGTGCCGATATGGGGGAGGTGAAGGTCGAGTCCATGCCGGTGGCCCTGCAGTCGTTAGTGGAAGACGTCCATCGTCAGGCGAAGCTTCTGGGACATGATCGGAATATCGAAGTGGTGCTTGGAACGGTCATGCCGGTCATTGTCCAAGGGGACGACCTACGGCTTCGGGAATTGCTGCTGAATCTCGTGGAGAACGCGATGAAGTATTCGAACTCCGGTGGCAAAGTTGAAATCTCGTTGTTGAAAGATAGACAAGAAGCCCGGCTTTCCATCACTGATCATGGAATTGGCATCGCCGAGGCTGATCACAAAAAGATCTTCCAACGCTTCTTCCGCACGGATGTGGCTCGTGCCCATACCAAGAAGGGAACCGGACTTGGCCTTGCTATCTGCGCCTGGATCGCAGACCTTCATAAGGGACGGGTTGAGGTCAAGAGTGCGCTTGGCCAGGGATCGACCTTTACGGTTGTGCTGCCGCTTTCGACTTTGCCAGCTTAGCCACGTTTAATCCTTGATTAATCTCCTTCTCATCACCGGTTGGTAGTTCTAGTACTCGATCTCGAACAACAGGCTGCGCAGGGATCAGTTCAGAGAGTCTTGAGCACGTGATCCTTAGCGTGATGAAGGAGGGAATCATGCCATCACATCCGCGTCGTACCATCAGTTCTATTCTTGGAATTGGCCTTGTGAGCGGAGCATTATTCTGGGCTGGCCACTCACTCACCCCGTCCGATGCATCCACGGCTCTATCACAGGGTGCCGCAGCTGGATCCAGTGCGTCACCGGCGCAAGGCTTTACAGAGGTGGCCAAGCGAGTTACTCCGGCGGTCGTGAACATTACGACCGTCATGACGGAGCATGTGGCGGACGGTTCCCCTGTCCCTGACGAGTTCCGAGAGGGACTGGAGGAATTCTTTGGGAAACCATTCGGACCTCGTGGTCGGCGACCTGGCGACCCATTTGACTACCGAGCGCCTCGGAGAGGGCAAGGATCTGGTGTGATCATTTCGCCGGATGGCTATATCGTGACCAATAATCATGTGATCGCCCATGCCCGTGAGGTGAGCGTCACACTTCCTGACAAGCGTGAATTTCGAGGCAAGATCATCGGAGTGGATCCGAAGAGTGACCTCGCCGTAATCAAGATCAACGCTGGCCATCTTCCGACCGTGACCTGGGGTGATGCGTCAAGTCTGCAGGTCGGTGAGTATGTCTTGGCGGTCGGCAACCCCTTTGGCCTCAATTCCACCGTGACACTTGGGATTGTGAGTGCGGTGGGTCGTGGCCAAATGGGCATCACCCAGTACGAGGATTTTATTCAGACGGATGCTGCCATTAATCCAGGCAACTCAGGCGGTGCACTGGTAAATACGAAAGGGGAGCTGGTAGGCATCAACACGGCGATCTTTTCCCAGACAGGAGGGTATCAGGGTGTCGGGTTTGCCGTGTCGACCACGATGGCGAAACCGATTTATGAGAGTCTGATAAGGTCCGGGAAGGTTGTGCGGGGATATCTCGGGATTGGGCTTCAGGGATTGAACCAGGATCTCGCCACGGCATTCGGCCTCAAGTATGCAAAAGGCGCGTTGATCAGTGATGTGAAAGCAGGGAGTCCTGCGGAGCAGGCTGGTCTCAAGCAGGGGGATGTGATCGTCAGCTATCAAGGTACCTCCGTAGAAGATGGTGTCGCGTTACAACGACTTGTCACGCGGACCACCGTTGGTGCCAGAGTGGCACTCACCATCATTCGTGATGGACATGAACGTGAGGTGACCGTCAGGGTCGGTGAGCAGCCGGACGACTCCAAAGTTGCGAAGGTGCAACACGGAGATGTAGGCGATGCGCTGTCGGGCCTTGTGGTTGAGGAGTTAGATCAAGATCGGGCAAGACAGCTTGGATTGCAAGGAACGCAGGGTGTTGTGGTGACAAGGGTTGATCCAGACAGTGGTGCCGAGAGGGCCGGTCTTTCTGCGGGCGACGTGATCCAAGAAATGAATCGGCGACCGATCAAGTCTGTCAAAGATTTTGAAATGGCTTCCGCAGATTTCAAGAAAGGAGCCAGCGTCCTGATTCTGATCAATCGGCGGGGGAATTCATTGTTCGTATCCGTCAAAGTGTAGAATTATGCTGCGTTCGAAGGTAGGGGGAGGAGGCAAGATCATGTTCCCCCCTACCTGTGGCTTCGTTTCAAAATCTTTTAATCGAAGACCACGGTTTTTCTCCCGTACACCAGGACTCGGCGCTCAATGTGGCGACGAACAGCTCTTGCCAGCACGACTTCCTCAAGATCTCGCCCTTTCCGAACGAGATCCTCCACCGTATCCCGATGTCCCACGCGAATCACGTCTTGTTCGATGATCGGTCCTTCGTCCAGGTCTTGGGTCGCGTAATGGGCGGTCGCTCCAATGATCTTCACGCCGCGGTCGTACGCCTGTCGGTAGGGATTGGCTCCGATAAAGGCCGGAAGAAAGGAATGGTGGATGTTGATGACGGGGCAGCCGACTTGAGCTAAAAAGTCAGCGCTGAGAATCTGCATATAGCGAGCCATAACCACGAGCTCGATGTGATGTTCCTTCAGCAGGCCTACGACCTGTTGTTCTTGTTGAGGTTTGGTTTCCTTCGTGACGGGATAGACGGCGAACGGAATCTTGAAGAGTTCTGCCCAGTTAGCGCAGGTGTCATGGTTCGAAATGATGATGGGAATGTCGATGTGCAGCTCGTCTCGACGGTGCCGTTGGAGAAGGTCGGCCAGACAGTGATCTTGTTTCGAGACCATGAGACCGACACGAGGCCGCTGGGTGGACGAATACACTTCGTAGTGCATCTCGTACACTTTCGCGATCGGCTCAAAGGCGGCCGGAATATCGCCGGGAGGCAGCTGAAGCCCATCCGTGGTAAATTCCATTCTCATGAGAAACGCGTTTGTTTCTTCGTCGGTATGGTGGTCGGAGTCGAGAATATTGCCGCCGAAATCGTGAATGAACCCCGACACACGTGCGACAATGCCTTTGCGGTCCTTGCAACGAATCAGGAGAACGATCGAGTCTTTTTTCTGTGCAGTCATGGGTGTGTACTCCTTCTGGAGTCGTGACGATCAGAGTACGAGAGGGGTCGCTAGGTG
>JAHBWO010000146.1 GCA_019636945.1 Nitrospira sp.
ATGTCTTGCCGCGATAGACCTCCATCTTCTGCGGCGTACCGTCGATCGTGACGAGGTCGATGTCGTAGAGACTCATAGCTCCCACCTCACGGCGTTTCCATGTTCATGACCGTACAAGCCTGTCATCCGTCTGCGCAGACAACCGCGCACTCGTCGGGACAGTGACATGCACGGCCCGAAACATGCCAAAGCGACAGAGCCCGGTCCCAAATGCCAGACGCATTAATAGAATTGTGGGCACTTCTCGCAATGATTTGATCAACCCGGTCATGCCGAACCGAACAAGCCCTGCCGGACGGATCACGCCCTGCCAGATCGAATCGAGCCATGAGGGCAAGGTTTCGACAGTCCAATCTGCTGTGGTGACGTCACCCGCCACCAGTCCGGTTGCCTCCAGTAGTTCTGAAAACTCTTCAATGCTGGAAAATGCCGGATGAGCCCATTGATCCAGTAGTTGCCGCATCACCGGCTTTTCCCACCAGTTGAGTGGAACCTGGCGATCGTCCCGCTGATTCCAATCGGCCACAACCAGAATGCCACCCGGTTTCAGCACGCGCATGAGCTCTCGAGCAAACTGCGCTTTATCCGGCATGTGCGGTCCTGCTTCGACCGACCAGACCACATCAAAACTGGCATCGGGGAACGACAGGGCCAGCGCATCATCGACCTGAAAGCGGGCATTCACCTCCGGGGCAGTCAGCTCTTGAGCCCGTCTGACTTGCTGAGGGCTGAGAGTGACTCCGGTGACCGCAAAGCCATACTCCCGCGCCAGCATGCGACTGCTGCCGCCGATGCCGCAGCCCACATCTAACACCGTCGTCCCGGAAGGCAGCTTGTCTAACCCACCCCAACGCACCATTTCATGCACAAAGTCTGACTTGGCTTGGAGAAAATCCTTGTTCCGGGGTGGAGAGCCATAGTGTCCCAGATGGATATGTTCGCCCCAGTAGAACTCGAGAATGCCGTCATTCGTCCAGTCATCATAGGAAGTGGCGACAGAATCGGCAGACTGATATTTGCGGGGGGCTCGCACGTACAGCACGACTCCGATCAGCAGGAGAACCAGGAGAAGGACAATCGTCACGAGGAATAGGTTCATCATATCGAATATCTGATTACCATGAGGTCGTTACCATTGCTGACCCATAGAAAAGTTATGCAACCGAGTACCCTAGGCCCCCCACCCTTCTCTCTTGCTATGCCAATAGCGGCGAAACGTGGCGCAGCGTAGACTCGGAAATGTGACCAAGTCAAGCTGCCGGAGACTCTGCCTGCCACGTCCTGAATCGCCGTCTTACCCAAAACCTCCCGCCCCTTCATACCGCTCGAAGGGCTGTTGCCGAGTGACAGACCTGCGAGAGATGATGTGTCTCTGAAGGAGCAACTCACCGGAGATCAATCAGAGAAGGAGAACCAGTCTCCTCTCCCCAATTTCTTTTTGAGGAGGAAGTGCTGACTCTCTTTGCTGGAAAAGAGGAGCATCGATCAGTCATGGATCTGAAGGTCGAGGAACAGCGAACTGAACTCCGAGTTGGATAATGAGCGCCAAGTCCTCACTAACGCATTTGATGTTGAGAAACCTCTGCGCATGGCGTTTGGCCAAAAGCACAATCGAAAGGTCCATCCTATCCATGGTGAGGACGGTCGAACCGAGCTTGTCGAAGAAACACTGTCCAGTCCCATTCCACGCGTAACGTGTTTTTGCATGAAGTCTGCTGTAGAATAATGACGTGCGGAGTCACCGATCGAACGGAGGCTCTCATGGCACGGAGTATCCCGCATCACCGCGAGCAGACCTATCGAGCCCTCGCACTGAAACTCTTACCCTGGGTCTGTGCACACTGCGGACGAGACTTTGACGGCAAGAAGCTGAACCAGCTCACGGTTCACCACAAAGACCACAACCATCACAACAATCCACCCGACGGGAGTAACTGGGAGCTCCTCTGCCTCTATTGTCATGACAATGAGCACCAGCGGTATCTGGTGGCTGACCAACCTGGTGAAGCAGCGCGGAGCCTTGAGCGGGAACGACCGTCAACCTTCACGCCCTTCGCCCGTCTCGCCGACTTACTCAAGCGCAAGGACTAGCAGGATGTTGAAAAAGTCCGCCGGCTTTGTTCTCGTCTCGCTCAGAGGCTCAACGTACGGCGCGGAGTACGATTCGCCCCTTCGCTCGCTGCGGCCTCGCTGGACGGCCATTTTGACCATCCTGCGGGACATCCCATGATCGTTACAGGCACTCGACTCTCATGCAGTGGACTATGTCCCAGATAGTTTATCAACAGCCTACTAGCATAGAGGAGTAGTGACGCTATCACGCGCATCTGACCCATTGCGCATCAACCTCGATATATTCTCTCCTGTGCCGCCATGGACCAACTAACTCTGAAACAGTAGAATACCCCCAGGCTCGTTCACCATCATCAGGCACTCCGATGCCAAGAGAATTGCCCCATCCAGGCCTGTTCATTGAGGAGGCCTCTCAAGGTCCTCACCCAATTACAGGAGTTCCTACTTCCGTCACAGCATTTGTTGGAGTTGCACAAGTAGGACCACTGCACTCTCCGCTCTCAATCACGAGTTTAACCGAGTTCGAATCACACTTCGGCTCGGTCACGTCTGCATCTGACTTGTGGTGCACCGTACGCGCGTTCTTCGATAACGGAGGGAAACAGGCGCTCGTTGTCCGTGTTCGAGCCCCCTCCCCTCATAGGAGAACGACCGGCCTTCCTGGATCACGCGCTCGAAAGACCGGGCTCTATGCACTTGAACGAGCAGAACGGTTCAATCTCCTTTGCCTCACGCCAGTCACTCCTGGAGCGGATGTCCCGATCGCGACGTACCGGAAAGCCTTGGCCTACTGCCAGGAGCGACGAGCCATGTTGCTGATCGATCCGCCAGCTGAATGGGAACCGTCTTCTTCAACGCTGGTGCATGGGTTCGTCAATCAGCTTATACCGTCCCAGGATACATTGGGGAGGACTGCGGCCAATGCGATGATGTATTTCCCTCGAATTTGGGTCGATGATCCCGTGATAACCGGAGCCCTGCACATGATTGGTCCGTCAGGGGCAGTGGCAGGAGTCATCGCAAGAACAGATGAAACTCGCGGTGTCTGGAAGGCCCCCGCTGGTACAGAAGCGACTGTTGCGGGTGTCTCCAAATTACGATTTATGATGTCGGAGGATGACGTCGCCTCCCTGAGCAGCCAAGGTGTTAATTGTCTCCGGCCAGTTCTGGACCGTGTTGTTGTCTGGGGTGCACGTACCTTGGATGGTCATGATGAGCTCGGCAGTGAATGGAAATATCTCAACGTCAGACGCTTTGCCCTCTTTCTTGAATCAAGCATCAGAGAGGGCCTCACGTGGGTTGCCCTTGAGCCGAACGAAGAGCCTCTGTGGATGAAGGTCCGACAGGTGGTCGAACAGTTTCTTCATGAGCAGTGGAAACATGGCGTCCTGTCGGGCATCAAGCCGGATGAAGCTTTCTTCGTAAAATGCGATCAGACAACGATGACCCAACAGGATCTCGAGCAGGGTCGATTGGTATGCCTCATCGGAATCGCACCCATTAGGCCGGCTGAATTCATCATTGTACGAATTGTGAAAGAGACCGCCAACTACCTACCCTGAACGCGTTCTGCTCATGGCCAGGCATCGCTTAGCGTATTCTTAAAGTGTTCTTTTAGAAATGCGTAGAGATATCCTTATCTCAATTTCGCTAGACTCATTTCCTCACAGCCGGAGGTGATGCATGATCATTCGACGGATGAATTTCTCGAGGACACACTATTTCTCTGGTCGGCTGTTAAGCGCAGATGATTTTCTGGCCGAGCAGAATTACCTTCGAGATACACAGCGATTTCGCAACCTGCACGTGCATGGGTACGGTGTGATTTCAGGATTATCAGTATCCGTTCGTACTCCTGGCTCCCACATCTCTCTGAGTCCTGGCATGGCCATTGATGCGATCGGAAGAGAGATTTGCGTCCTCACACCGGTTGAGTTCACCTTGCCGAATACGAAAAGTCGTTGGCAGGTATCCGTACACTATGTGGAAGCTGAGGCGAGACCGATGCCATCCATATCTGCCGACACAGATGAGGAGGGCGCCACACAGAGCAGCAGAATCGAGGAAGGCGTGGAAGTTGTCGTGGCTCCGATCGGTACAACTAGAAAGAGCGGCCGTCGGCCTATCGCTTTAGCCACGGAGACGGGCACACCCGGGGTCCACCTCGCTGTTCTCCACCGTAAAGGTTCTCGTTGGATTGTGTTTGCCCTGCCTATGCGTTCTCGTTCCATAGGTACACGTAAGAAACCTAAACTATAAGTTGAATGAAACGCTATCTCCTGCAGAGGTTACGCCCTCCAAACGCTTACATGGTTAGCCACCTGAGTGCTCACTCCAAGTGCATTAACCACGACAGTATCTCGAAGGGCTGTTGCCGGGTGACACCGCTACGCGGGATAATGTGCTCTTGAGGGAACAATGCACAGTGAGTCTTCATTGAGAGAATACGCACAAGTCCCTTCCCTCATGATTCATGGTGAGGGAACGTAAGGAGTCCCAGTGATGGAAGAACGGAGCATCGATCAGTTATGGATCTGAAGGTCGACGAACAGCGGACTGAGCCCCGAGTTGCTGTGCAATTTCGTACCATGGTGTCTGACTCTGTAGAGGCGGAAGGGACTGGCGTTCTGCTTGATCTGTCACAAAACGGGTGCCGACTGGAAAGCCCACTCCTCATGTTGCCTGGTCTTTCGGTAGCACTGCGGATCGCGGTCCCCGGCTTCGAGTGGGCCCTGATGATTGATGGGGCCGATGTGCAGTGGGCGGATGAGGACCGCGCCGGGCTGGCATTTGTTCGCATCAGAGAGACGGAACGGCAGCGATTGCATGAGGTCGTGGCGGCTCGACTCGCCAAGGGGGCTGATACGAACGACGATGCACAGGGCGAGCTGATCCCATGTGAGTTCCAAGGACTGGAAGCGGTGCTGGCGAAAGATCCCACACTTGCCGTCAGCAAGGGTCTGGCATGGTTCGCTCAAGACCCTACAGAATTCCGATTTCGAGGAGGGAGTCTGCTTAGTAGGGCGTTTCCTACCTGTACACCTAACTTCGCAGCTGCGCTCGGCGAGTTGGTGAAGGCCGGTGGCGACAAGGAAGCAGATTTCTCTCTGGCGCTGCTCCAGAACTATCTTGGTTCGACATCTACCGACAGTGTCGTGAAAGAGATTGTCTCACGCTTTTCTGATGACGATCGCATCATGGGTGAGGTTCGGACCATCATCAATAGCCCGAACATGGCCTTGGTCTCCGGTGAATTCGCCCTGGCGGAAGCCTGGCGAGTCAAGAAGGAGTCGCTGACGCACTGGCTCACAGATGAGCGACGAGCGGTCTCATCCTTTGCCGAGCAACACCTTGCTGAGCTCAACCGAATGATTACGGCAGAGCGGCATCGTGTGGAGACGGAACGGGAGCTACGAGAGAGAAGTCGACATGAGGAGGAGTCCGGCCACGATCATGGGTACAGGCCCAAACCCTTCTAGCAGGATGCGGGGAAAGGCCGCCAGCAGCGTTCTCGCATCGCTCAGAGGCTCAACGTACAGGGCAGAGTACAATTCGCCGCTTCGCTCGCTGCGGCC
This sequence comes from Nitrospira sp., assembly GCA_019636945.1. Classification (GTDB taxonomy): domain Bacteria; phylum Nitrospirota; class Nitrospiria; order Nitrospirales; family Nitrospiraceae; genus Nitrospira_D. The sequence goes on from JAHBWO010000146.1 coordinate 5,649, forward strand.
TTGAACGGTGAGGTATGCGTCTCGGCGCGCAGGGGTGGGCGGGTGAGCACGAAGACCTTTTTGCGCACTCTGCAGGGATGTCCCGGAGCAATGACCACATGAAAGAGAAGAAGCGCCTTCCTACTGACGGTGGGTCAGTCAAATGGACTAGCCCATTCGCTACACTGAAACAAGCACAACTGCCGATGGGTTCCCTCACGCATGGAACTCCTGATCACCATGTTGCCACGCCCACCGTGCCCAAGAAGCATCGTGGACGTGTCGATATCCTTCGGCAGACGGCGCATCGCGGGGGAAAGACCGTCACGGTAATCACAGGGTTTGTCGGGATTGGGCAGGCGGAGAAGGAAGCGCTCGCGAAACAGATACAGAAAGTCTGCGGCGCTGGTGGAACAGTCAAGGACGGTCGAATCGAGATTCAAGGCGATCAGCGTGAGGCCGTTGCCCGCATTCTTGTCGAGGCAGGGTTTCGCCCGGTCCTCGCTGGTGGATAATGACCCAGTGCCTTGGGATGGAGTTGATCCTACGTTCTCAGGGGGCAGCGAGAGTGTTCGTCGAACGGTCTCAGTTCATATGATCGGTTTTGTTATCGGATACCGATGCGCTATCCACTGATCATCGGACTGCTTCTGCTCGGATGCTTCCTTCTTCTATGGAGACACAACCTCCAGGCACCCAGACATGTGAGTGACAGGGCCTATGATTTGGTGCTGTCTACCCTGCTCTCGCACAACGTACCGGCAGTTTCAGTCGATCAGATCGACTCCGGTGAGTTTCATCTGCTTGATGCACGTTCTTCCCACGAATTCGACGTGAGCCATATTCCCGGGGCTGTCTGGGTAGGGCATGAAGACTTCTCGTTAGATCGGCTGACCGGTCTGGCAAACCATGCCCCGATAGCCGTCTATTGTTCAGTGGGGTATCGTAGTGAGCGCATTACTGAATACCTACGCCGGCAAGGCTATACGAATGTGGTGAATGTCTATGGCGGAATCTTTGAATGGGTGAATACAGGACACCCGGTTGTGACTCCAGCTGGCTATGTAACAGAAGCCGTCCATGCCTACTCGAGGTTATGGGGTGTCTGGCTCACACGTGGAGAACGAATCTATGAATAGTGTAAAGAGCATGTCCAGAAACCCTTACCCATTGAGGTGCTCTCTCACTCTGAGAACGATCGTGGATCGACCCGTTCAATTTCCCCTGCGGACATCTGAAGCTGTTGCAGTTCTCCCTTTAAATCCATAGACCGACATGGATCCGGCACAGTAAAATGTGGAGTATTCTCTTCCTCTATGGACCGTGGGAAGAAGACTCCTTGAGAGCTTGGTTCGGGTGAAAGGATGGTGTTGATGCGGCGTTATGTGTTGCCCCTGTTATTGGTTCTGACCTACGTATCAGGTATGTGGCCAGCGTCGGCGTTGGCCGCACAGTCCCTTGAGGATGCGGAATTGGCGTATGATCGTGGCGACTATACTCAAGCTGCTCGTCTCTTTAGTCCTCTGGCAGAGCAAGGCGTCGCATCAGCCCAGTTCTACCTTGGCCTGATGCATGAAAAGGGACGAGGTGTCCGGCAGGATCACTTCACGGCACTGACATGGTTTCACAAGGCGGCGGCGCAGGGTTACGCAGGCCCACAGAACAATCTAGGTCTGATCTATGAACGCGGTCGAGGCGTCAGGAAAGACGTGGTTCGTGCGCTGATGTGGTACACGATCGCTGCCACCATGTTGAGCGGCAATGAGGGAAAGGTGGCCCTACAGCGTCGAGACCATCTGACGACACAGATGACGGCTGCACAGATTGAGCAAGCACGGGACCTCGCGCAGCGTTGTCAGCAGTCACAGTTTAAAGACTGTGACTAGCCGGGCAGAGATCATGCGATGAAACTTGAGGGATCGGTTCTGCAAACACACATCTCCCGGCGGAGATAACACTTAGCCACGGCAGGAGAAGGTATCGATGAAAACCAACAGCGTTATGATCATGTTATTCTGTTCCATCACGCTCGTTTCGGCCGCTTATGCGGAGGAAGTAGGGAGTGTCGACACGAAATTCAAAATGTTGGGGCCTGATCATAAGATCGTGATTGAGGCATTTGATGATCCCAAGATTGAAGGGATCACTTGCTACTTGAGTCGATCTAAAAAGGGCGGCTTGAAGGGAATGGTCGGTTTGGCAGAGGAAACCTCGGATGCTGCGCTTTCGTGTCGTCAAGTCGGTCCGATCCGTACGACGGGTGAACTGAAAGAGGGAGAACGAGTCTTTAGCGAGAGTCGCTCGCTTGTTTTCAAGAAGCTCCAAGTAGTCCGGTTTTTCGACAAGAAACGACAGACCTATATCTATCTGGCCTATAGTGACCGCGTCATCGAGGGTTCACCACAAAATGCTATCTCCACCGTGCCCATCCAACCTTGGGCCAGTCAACAAGGCTCCTGAGATATCGTCACGCCACAGAGTTTTGAGGGAAAGCTGCCGGCTTACGTCGTGATGCCATAGCATCACTTAGAAAAACCGGTTCAGTGAAACCGTTTTGAGCTGATCCGCCCCTAAAGGTATTCTTTCGCTATGGCTCGGGTTTACGAACAGGAATCCTATGATCAACGGACGGAGTCTACTCATCGCATGCGTCGGGAGCCTGATTGGTTTTCTAGTCGGGTATCAGTGGCACGCAGTACCGCTCTCACAGGTCCATGCAGAGGGTATTCTTCAGTATGAGGAGCCTGTTCATCCAGCTGTGACACCAACCTATCCACCAGGCTACTATGTTCTGGGAAGAATCTATCTCGATGTCGGCACTGCAGAAATGCTCGGTAAGCGAGTAGTGGCTTCAGGGGCGTTGACGGTCCAGACACACCCCGAGACTCTATCCTACCCACGGATCGTAGGCCAAGGCCTGGCCAACTTTCATGCTGCGACGCCTCCAATGAGTACGAGGACCAAACTTCCGAGCCATCGGCTTAGGGAAGGTTGAACGGTTGAACGTCTCATGAACTAAGGCCACACGTCCCCATTCGTAAGACACGCCTCATGGCCCTGTCCCACACATCACTCCGTAACGACTTCGTATTCTCTGTGAACGTGCTAGACTTCCCTCATCAACACATCCAGGCAGATACCGAATGAAGCTCGCTCAGGCAACCGACATGCTGCGATTACGTTCACTGGTACCCTTGGTAGCTAGTGCAACTGGTTACTATGGATTATGTGGAACAATCATCCTGGCGCTCCTTGCCGCCGCTCCTGCTGTTGCAGAGACCTTCCGCGCAGACTCCAAACGGTTTGCAAACTCAAAGATGGACATCGTGGTAACCGAGACGGAGCGTCATCCGAGAACGTCGGTTGTGGAGATTCAAATCAAGGCTGTCGGTTCGTCAGTCGGCTCTTCATTCTTTCTCCTATGCAGCGTACGTGATTTGGCCAGGCAACGCGGCAACTACCGGTATATTGCCAAGGTAGAAGAACAGCCTCACCGAGGCCACATGTTGATCGCTTTCCTTCAGAGCGTTACCGAACCTCCTGAACAGATTGACGCACGGCTTCGCGGTCAGCAAGTGATCGACCTTGAGCAATTCTCACCGATCTGCGACAAGATGCAGTAATCCGCGGAGGAAACGGCCATCCGCCTCCTTTCCCTGTGCACTCTGACGTGAGCCTGTCTTTACAGCCGCTATCACCTTCCGCCTACTTCGTCTTTGCTATAATCGCTAGCTATGGGAAGACGATCCCGAATTTGCTCAACCATCACACTCGTAGGTCTTCTCTTACTCCTTCTGAAAGGATGTTCGTCCAAGCCTATGCGCTCTGGCGTTCACTTTCCAATCACCAGCGGCTCCCATACGCTCTTACCGAACGAACAGCAGCGTATTCTTATCTGGGGAAATTCTTCCTTAATCAATGTGGCTGAACAATGGCTTCGGTCCCACCACTACGCACATATCTTGCTTCCTCCACAGAACGTCCATTCTGGGATTAATCATGAGGCGGCACTCACACTTGCGGCAGAGTTGCAGGCGCAGTTTGTGGTTCTTATTGAACAGGAGGAGCTGAAGACAGGAGCGCTGATCGAGTCCCACTGCGGCACAGGGTTCAATATCAATGTCACTGTCCGTGGCATATCGTCGCTGAGCCGAAGAACGGCCTTCCGAGGCAGCGCCCATTACCCGCATTGCGTTGAACATACTCACGAGATCGTTGAGAACTTGACCTGCCAAGCCCTTGCTACTGCCTGGGGATTCCGGCCATCGGGACAACTGGAGATTCCGTCATCTCTGGCCTGCACAGCCGGGCAACTTCCCTATTCCACGGTTCGCTAGTTTTGGGTCCGCAATGGATCAGGTGCTGTCGCTTGCAGAAGGAGAGTCTCCAAGATTGCAGATAATGGCGTCGCCATTTTTCCTAACTTCCTGCTCCCGCACTCTTCTCCCACCACTGCAAGGCATTCAGTAACCTCTCCTGCTAGGAGCAGAGGACCCCTTACCAAAGCACTACGGTAATTGCATTGATTTCATCACGATGTGGAGTGTAAGAGAAAAGCCTCTTCCGTGGGCAGGTGGCTCATGACTGCCTCTCAGGGAGTAGAGTGCGCAACCCTCATCGCCGAACTGGAATCTTGGTGATGGGTTAGCTGGAGAAACATCTATTCTCACTGCACTCCTGCAGGGTGCTGGTTCGTTTGTCTTGTCCATCGCGCATACTGCATCTCCAGCGGCTCGTGCGATAAGGAGGCCTCACAATGCAGGGAATCAGCAGCAATCTGGTGGCAATGACCGTAGGACTC
>JAHBWO010000147.1 GCA_019636945.1 Nitrospira sp.
CCGATCCTTTACCGGAGGGGAGAGATGATCCAGTTCGTCATCTCGCCTTTCCCATTGAGGTGGCGTGCATACAGTCGCTGATTGCCTGTTGGCCGAAGCTTCCAGTTGGACACCGGTTGTTGATACGAGGTTTGCTCTCCTTCGTATCGAGGCCGTTGTAAGTGTTCGATAATTAGATGCACCTCACCGTCGAGCACAAACACGAAACCCGTCGTCAGCCGATCCGGCTTCTCCACATCGGCAATGGTGAAGGCAGAGACGCGTTCTGGAGGGGCAAGGCTCAACGCTTTGGATAACTCTGGTGCCAACCGCTTTGCTTGAGGCTTTGTGAACACGCTCCGAGGGCGAGCGGTGGCCAACGGTAGCAACGTGCCCGTATCATAGGTGAGAGACTCCAGGATATCGATGACCGCTTCAGGTGGTATTGTGTAGGGGTGGTGAACCGGCATGATCGATGGGTACCCTGCGGGGAGTTCGCGAATCACGACCGAGAGTGTGTCGGATTGATGAATCACAAGGTCGGGCCGCGACTTGCAAGATGGCAGGCTCACAAGTGCCAGGAATACGGACAAGATGACGTTCCCCGATCTGGTCATATTCCGTTTGACCATCACCCGCTCCTTCGAACCGGCAGATGTTTCTAGGTGTTCCTTGGCTGATTCCCTTTTGACGAGGCAGGCGAGCCTTTGTAAACGCCAGGAGATGTCTTTTAATCGGAATGACCCACAATAAACAAGGCTTAGTAAAAAGACGGTATTGTGAGAAATCGTGTTGTACGTGGCATTGAGTACGAACAAATTAGGAATACAATGAAAGTGATGGCTGCCAGTGGATTGATAAACCTCGTGCTGTTTTCCGAATGGATCGGTGCGCATGGTGTGCGATCTGCCTCGGGAAGCCGCTTCGGCAAGACGGGGAACGCCGCTGGTGGCCTTTGTCACCTGTCTGCTCGGGAATGACCCCGTCGATGTTTCTTCATACTGTACGGGAGGTGTTCGATTCGTGGAGGGGGTAGGCTTGTGGAACGTGACTGTTCTATCATGAGACAATCGGCGTCAATCAGTCGCGGCTGTTTGACTCGTGCTTCTTGTTTGGAAGAAGATATGCGTATCTTGAGGAAGCAATCATGTTGGGGTGCCGCCAATTCCCCTTGCGTGCACGGAATCGGGCATGTTATGCAAGTAAATGGGACGACGGTATGAATGAGTACATCGGGAGGGAGATGGTCCAATGAAGCGGGAACAGCAAATGACAAAACGTAAGGAGAGGGTCACGCTATCTCTCTCCGCCGATATGGTTGAACGGTTACGAACCGTCGTGTATTGGAGTCCGAAGTTGACACTGACAGGTGTCGTGGAATCTGCGATCCAATCGGCGCTCTCAAAACTCGAAAAGGGGAAGCGGTTCAAGAAGCGAAAAGGGAAACTCCCGGTCGGACGCCCACGCAAAAATCAATAGGCCTGATCATTCGGTCGACCAGGCGTAGGACTGGGTTGTCCGAGACAGTTGAGACCGAGTGTCGGCCTCCGTGGTTTAAGGTCGCCCGATAATCTCAGTCTTCCTGTCACTGCCGGGAACTGTCCGATCGGTTGACGTCTGCTTTTGTCCTCCCTCCTCCGAGGACGATTCCTCTGGTCATATTCTTAAGTTTTCTCGCCCGTTGTTCAGCTTTTCCCTACAATTGATCACGTGGTTGCTGAAGCGACACGTCCACCATCCTTCCGCCGTCGGTGTGTCGTGGTCTTGAGCGGTTTGCTGCTGATGTTTTCCCTACGAGTCTTCGCGCAACTGCTGCAAGCCTGGTCTCCCGTAGAGGCTCTGCCCCCGTTTGAGGCCTGGGCAAGCGGGACGCTACCATACGGGCTGTTGGTGGCCTCTCAGATCATGATTATTGTGGTCTGTGTCAGGGTGATCTGGCGACTGCACACAGGGGTGGTGGTGCCGTCGATGAAAGCCGGGAAAGTCCTCCTTGTGCTCGGTGGGATTTATGGAGGGCTCATGTGTGTCCGGCTCATTCTCGGCCTGACGGTGGCGACTGATCACTTCTGGTTCAGTGCCAGACTGCCCACGGCGTTTCACTTTGTGCTCGCGGGATTCGTGCTCATCTATGGCTGGTTTCACTACAGGGCTTCCGTTGCGATAGGTCCGCGACACTTGGAGCAGACGGCATGAAACGGATCGTTCAATATGGGGCCTATCCTGTCATCCTGCTCGGTAGTGTGTGGGGCAATCTGCGTCTCATGGAGGCAGGAGCGGGATTTCTGCTCTCGACCTATCTGCCTGTTACTCTTGGTTCATTACTGATCATGTGGCTTGAGTTGCAGTTGCCCTATCGCGCTTCCTGGAAACCGTCCGGGAAGGACGTGGTGGAAGATTCGGCATTTCTCGCCCTGGTGCATGTTCTGTGGCCGAAACTGCTCGCGGTGGGGGTCGCCTTCCTGTTGTTCGACATCTGGAACGGGCAAGACTGGTCTACGTTTGCATGGTGGCCTCGCGAATGGCCTGTCCCGATGCAAGCCATCATGATGGCACTCATGGTTGACAGCACGCGGTATTGGTTGCATCGTCTTAGTCATGAATGGGGACCCCTGTGGCGCTTTCACGCTGTGCACCATTCACCGCACCGGCTCTACACGCTGAACGTCGGCCGTTTTCATCCCGTCGATAAAGGACTGCAATTTTTGCTCGACTCGCTGCCGTTCATTCTCATGGGGGTGTCGCCGACTGTCCTCAGTCTGTATTTCGTGTTCTACGCGGTGAATGGGTTCTTTCAACATTCCAATGTCGATGTCAAACTGGGCTGGCTCAACTATCTGATGAGTGGTCCCGAGTTGCATCGTTGGCACCACTCGATGTGGGCACAGGAATCCAATAATAATTACGGCAATCATCTCATTATCTGGGATTGGCTTTTCGGGACTCGCTATCTACCTTCGGATCGTGAGGTCGAGGCCCTGGGGCTCGTCAACCGCCGGTACCCCACTGGGTTCATGCAACAGATGGCGGCTCCGTTTCATCCTGGGCTGGACAAGACGGCAGCGTAATTCTGTATGGCTGACCACATCGACCAGGCCACGATCCAGTCGACCATGCGCCTCATTCGGGATCGTGACTGGCTCCCCTTGCTGAGGTACACGGAGCAACCGGATACCGTTCAACGCCGGCTGTTGTCGACCATTCTCTCCTCACAACGGGATACGCAGTTTGGGCGACGGTACAGGTTTGCCTCGATTCGCTCTTATGAGGAGTTTATTCAAGCCGTTCCGGTGCTCGAGTATGAGGATCTTCGTCAGGACATCGAGGGACAGGAGCAGAGCGGGGAACTGCTTCTGAATGCCGAACAGCCGGTCCACTATGTCCAAACCAGCGGAACGACAGGCAAACCCAAATATGTGCCGCTGACCCAATCGGCGATTGATTGGATCGGCCAGTATCAACGGCTCTTTTCTTACGCACAATGGGTCGGTGTCCCGGGAATCTATGATGGACAGGTCTTGGTGATTTCGGGCCAGCCGGTTGAAGGGCGGTTGTCCGGTGGCGCTCCATACGGGTCAATGTCAGGGTTGATGAACGTGGGGTTGCCTCAAGCGATTCGAGGAAAGAGCGTGCTGCCGGATGGAATCCTTCGTGTGGCCGACTATCGGTTCAAATACCTGCGAATGGCGGCCTGTGCCTTAGCGGGAGGAACATTATCTGTGCTTGCGACACCCAATCCATCGACCCTTCTGAAATTATTGGACGTCATCCGTTCGGAATTCCCGCTCCTGGTGGAAGCGCTGGCAGTCGGACCAGAGCATCCGATCTTGTCACAGGGGACTGCTTGGACTGAGCCGATTCCCATCCAGGCTGATCGTCTTGCCTATCTTCGAACGTTGCTTGGTGCACCATCAACATTGACTCTCGCTTTGCTCTGGCCGGAACTTCGAGCGGTCATTACCTGGACTGGTGGTAACTGCGGGACCCTGATTCCAAAGTTACGCGCCCTCATGCAGAACGACACGGCCGTGATCGAGATGGGGTATCTATCCAGCGAATGTTTGGGAAGTCTGAACGTAGATGTGCACGAGAATCGATGCATTCCCACATTTCAGGAGCATTTGTTCGAGTTCATTGAAGTCGCTGATGGCGATGACCACATGACCGATCCTATCCTGCTCGGAGATCTGCATCAGGGCAGGAAATATCAGGTCTTGGTGACGACACGGAGCGGTTTGTATCGCTATGCCATGAACGACATCGTGGAAGTGACCGGCTGGTTTAACCGTGTCCCGACGATTCAGTTCGTCCAAAAGGGCAAAGGTGTGACGAATATCACCGGTGAGAAGTTGTATGAGCATCAGGTGGTGGAATCAGTTGAAACGGCTCTCAAGAAATCAGGCCTCGCTTCCGAGTTCTACGTGATGCTGGCCGATGTGCAGTCGGCTGGATATACGCTCTATCTTGAACAGACTGCGGTACCCAGTTCGTTCAGTCTCGAGGTTGACGAACAGCTGGCACGTCTGAATGTGGAATATCAGGCCAAGCGGGAGAGCGGTCGGTTGCAGTCGCTACGGGTCGTGCCGCTTCGAGATGGCACGGCAGAGGCCTATCGTCGCCATTGTGTGGCCAAGGGGCAGCGCGACGCACAGTTCAAGTTGATTCGACTCCAGTACGCCCACGAGTGTACGTTCGAGTTTGACCGGTACGCTCACTGAGGACACCATGCCGATCCGTCACCTCACTATTCGTGCGCTGGACATTCCGTTTCGGCAGACGTTTTCCCACGCCTCGGCCTCGCGAAGTAGAACGGAGAGCGTGCTTGTCTGTGCGGAGGGTCTTGATGGCCAGATTGGCTATGGCGAAGGGTGTCCGCGGAGCTATGTGACCGGGGAAACACTGGTTGGTGTGCAGGAGTGGTTTCATCGACATGAAGCGGTCTGGAGGAGTTTCACCAACGTTGAGGATCTTCGTGCGTGGGGTAACCAGAACGCGGCCGACATTGACCAGAATCCGTCGGCGTGGTGCGCTGTGGAAACCGCATGTTTAGATTTGTTCGGGAAACAAGCCGGGCACTCTATTGAATTGCTATTGGGGGTTCCAGAGTTGTCTGGGCCATTTCGGTATTCGGCTGTGCTGGGAACGGATGGTCTTGCCGCCTTCGAGAAGCAATTGAAACAGTATGCAGCAACCGGATTTACCGATTACAAAGTCAAGGTCATGGGGAATCTTGCGGACGACAGGAGAAAATTGGATCTGCTGAATGGCGCAAGGATTGCTGGTCTGAGGGTTCGTCTGGATGCGAACAATCTCTGGAAGCATGTGGACGAAGCTCGTGACTATCTCCAGCAGTTGCTATGTCTATCGAGCATTGAGGAGCCGATGCAGGTCGGCAATTATGACGGCTGCCGGGCGCTCTCGCAGGCATTACGTGTATCGATTATTCTGGACGAGAGTTTTCTGCGATTGGAACAGTTCGCACGCATTCAAGACACGCCATCGACATGGATCGTAAACATCCGCATTTCCAAGATGGGTGGCGTGATCCGGTCTCTGGCTATTGCTGAACGGGCCCGGGCCCTCGGCATTCCTATCGTGATTGGTGCCCAAGTAGGGGAGACGAGCGTGCTGACACGCGCAGCCTTGACGCTGGCGAACAGCTATCGTGACATTGTGATCGCGCAGGAAGGCGCCTTCGGGACATTACTTCTGGAACGGGACCTCTGCGATCCGCCGTTGATGTTTGGAGCCGCGGGGCGACTTGATGTGCGAGAAATCTGCGGGCGAGCCGGCTTGGGGCTTAGCCAGGTATGACGTGTAATGAAAGGAATGCAGTGAAGCGCCACGCGTTCTCCGTGGAATCATGGCTGCGACGATGTACAGGGCTAACGACGGATTGGCTGGAGAGGATGACAAGGTCCTGCTGTTGTTCTTGATCGAGATGGAGCAGACTTGGCGATGAGGTGGTCCTTCGGTGATCCGACAGGTTGGATGATCGGCGGAGGAGTATTCCTGGCTCTCTCGCTCGCTATTGGCTGGGCAGTATACGGTGTGTCCTATCGGCTTCAATCCATGGGATCGCTTGGCCATTCTGTTCCAGCCAGTCGTCGAGGGAGTGTCGTATTTGGCCTCATCATCGGTGGCGGCGTCTTTGCGATGTTAGTGCTGACGTCACTGAGCGGATTTGCTCAGTTGGTGCTTCAGAATGGAAATCTCACGATTCAGTATCGATGGTCGGGACAAAAAATTGTCCTGCCGTTCATCGAAGTGATGAATGTCCAGGAAGAGCCGGCTTATAAAGGACAATGGCGACTGGTCATCGTGACCGATACGAGCGGTATCTATGAAAGTGCCTTGTCTTCGCAGATAAACGTGCATCGCGTAGCAGAAGTTTTGAGGCACCAGATGGCTCATTCACACGTCTCTGGGCAGTAAAGTCTGGACTTCAATAGATCAGTTGCGAATCCTTGCAGGTTAACCATGCAGTCATTCCAGTGACAGATATGAGATAGTCGATCCCGATACGACTCGACCAAGATCTGGATCGGATGCTCGACAAATTTCTCCGTCGCTCCAAGCGGAAGCAGGGGGAGGTCGTGTGGGATGCGCTGCGAGGACAGCTTTCCTTGATACTCTTCGAGCAACTTCGCCACAAGGCCATGCCATTTGCAGAAGCGCGCGGTTTATTCACGGATGAGGATGTGTTCAAAGCCGTGTCGTGAGGGTCTGTTTCGATGGGTTACTGGAAACAAAAGATGATAGAGGAACAAGATCGTGGATGGTCTTCATTGGGTGGTAAATGTGTATGTGCGAAATGCATCGAAGATCCATTTCTCTCAGCATTCGTTTTGGAAAATTCGATCGAGCACGAGTGCGACTATTGTGGGCGAAAGTCTAGGAAGAAGCCCATTGCTGTGGGAATGGACAATATCATGGAGGTGATCGATGAAGGGATTCGAAGCGAATGGGGACACCCAGATGATGAAGGTGTTGCCTATGAGACAGCAGAAGGCGGATATCAGGGTGAGGTGCTGGATACCTATGATTTGATTTATGACAAGTTAGAGAATCCTTTTGCCAATAAAAAGGTAGCTGATGACGTGATTAGTTCGTTTGATCAGCAGGGAGCCCTGTGGTGTCAAAAGGATTTCTACGGATTATTGCCGCAGGATGTCTTGCGTTATGGATGGGAAAATTTCGTGAGGGTGGTTAAGTATTCCAAGAGGTACTTATTTTCGAAAGACATGGGTGAGGCGGATTTTCTGGGGCGCAAAGAGGAATTGCCGCCTGGGCAATTCCTTGAGAGGTTAGGGGAAATCATGACGGAAATCGGACTTGTTCGAAGTCTCAAAGCCAAGTCCCTGATCTACAGAGTACGAGTTCACGAGCCTGAAGAGACGTATCAGACGGCCGCAAACCTTGGGACGCCAACTGTCGAAAACGCTCGTTTCTCCAATCGGATGAGCCCTGCTGGGATACCAATGTTTTATGGAGCATTTGACGAAGTCACGGCAGTAAAGGAAACATTCGATCCCGCGAGAAAGAATAGTCCTGTGATTACAGTTGGTCAATTCAGAACAGCAAGAACGTTTCCGGTTGTTGATCTAACAAGAGTACCTTCAGTCCCAAGTATTTTCGATTCGGAAAGGCGGGACTCTAGGCCGGCTCTCATTTTTCTCCATCATTTTATGCGCGATCTTGGGGCGCCAGTGACAAAGGATGGGCGTGAACATATTGATTACGTGCCGACCCAAATTGTTACAGAGTATATTCGCCATCTGTATAAACATCCGGATTACGGGATCGTAAGAGGTATTTTGTATCGTAGTGCCAAGAGGGAGGGGAACTGCTGTGTCTTCTTCTTTGACTGCGAGCAGTGTTGCGATATTAAAAAGGGATGGACGGAAATCAAGGAGTCCTACAGCGCGGAGAAGCCAAAGTTTTGGCTTGGACTCGATCGTAAAAAGGTGCATCGCCTAGTGCCGTCCTAACTATCCCAGATGTGCACTCTTTTCCTTGCAGAACTCTCAAACAGGTTGTTCAGCGAGACCATCGCCGCATTTTGTCAGCGACTCAAAAAGACCTTCCAGCAAGGCCGCAAGGAGTGAGGACCTCGAGGCATACTAAAGCAGCTATGTTGAGGGGTTCGAACGACTGAGAACGCAGCCGAAGGTCTTTTTCAGTCGACTGACGCTACTTCCGAAATGATCGTGTGGTATCCACTGGCGCCGGCTGGTTGGGGGCGGACGATCTCGGCAATCTGAAGTTGGCCCTTCGTGTCGGTGGCGCGTACGACGGTTTGATATTTGCCAGGCTTTGATGGCCGCCAGGTGTAGGTCCAGATCACCCAGGAATAGGGCGACATGGGCGGTTCGATCTTACAGTCGTTCCATGTGCGACCGGCGTCGAAGCTCAACTCCACTTTACTGATACTGTTTGGTCCGCCGAAGGCAATGCCGCGGAACGTCTGTTCCGGCCCGCGCAGCGTTTGATAATGTCCGGGCGAATCGATCCGTGAAAACACCTTAATTGTTCCGTCGTCGGTCCAGCCTTTGCGCTGCCAGTAGCCCTTGTAGTCGCCAGGATAGACTTCAATCTCGACGATCCACTTCACATTCTTGATGCCATAGAGACCCGGCACCAGGAGACGGAGCGGAAAACCGTGCTCTTTGGGGAGCTTCTCGCCGTTCATGAGAAACGCGAGCATCACGTCGTCCTGCATGGCGCGTGTGAATGGAATGCTGTCGTCGTAGCCGTCGATGCCGCGAAAGACGACGTCACGCGCCGCCTCCGTGTCCGCACCGCAGTCGAGGAGTAGTTTCTTCAGGGAGATGCCACGCCATGTCGCGGTGCCCAGGCTGTCGCCACCGGGCAAGGTATCGATGCACATGAGAGTGGAAATCTGATCGTACGAATCACGGTTCAAGATATCGCGCCAGCCGAGCGACATCGGCTTTTGCACGGCACCCGTGATGTGGACCTTCCACTGCTCGATATTCAGTTCGCGGGAGGCGGACACGGCGCCATCAGCATAATTGACTACATAGAACTTGGCGTTTGGGGTGAAATAGGTCGTCTCACGCGGCGGGACGGCAAACATTCGTCCGAATATTCCGCCGACGGCATCACAGCCGCCGGTACTTCCGACTAATGTTCCCAATCCCAAGGCTTTGAGCAGCGTTCGACGATGCATGGGCCAATTATTTTTCGCTGGTGTCATAATTTTGAAATTATACACGGATCACCCTCTTGACTCTTGAGAAATACCTTGTTATCTTCCCACTCGTTGATTGCGACTGTGTTCCTGCCTGATGACCGCGCCTGATGCGAGTCACGGTGCGGTGCCAAAGGGAAACTACGCGAAATTATTTCGAGCGGGTCCCTTGACACGAGACGATGCACAATGTATAGTGCGCGGCTCGCGTGAGGAACGCGGATGTTCTTTGAAAACTGAATAGAGGACGTTGAGTAAGGTGTAAGGTGTATTGAAGTGGTGGCCCTTGGTCCAAATTTAATGAACACCTATTTTTGAGAGTTTGATCCTGGCTCAGAACGAACGCTGGCGGCGCGCCTAATACATGCAAGTCGAGCGAGAAGACGTAGCAATACGTTTGTAAAGCGGCGAACGGGTGAGGAATACATGGGTAACCTACCCTCGAGTGGGGAATAACTAACCGAAAGGTTAGCTAATACCGCATACGGCTCCTGGTCTGCGGATCGGGAGAGAAAGCGATACCGTGGGTATCGCGCTCTTGGATGGGCTCATGTCCTATCAGCTTGTTGGTGAGGTAACGGCTCACCAAGGCTTCGACGGGTAGCTGGTCTGAGAGGACGATCAGCCACACTGGCACTGCGACACGGGCCAGACTCCTACGGGAGGCAGCAGTAAGGAATATTGCGCAATGGGCGACAGCCTGACGCAGCGACGCCGCGTGGGGGATGAAGGTCTTCGGATTGTAAACCCCTTTCGGCAGGGAAGATGGAACGGGTAACCGTTCGGACGGTACCTGCAGAAGCAGCCACGGCTAACTTCGTGCCAGCAGCCGCGGTAATACGAAGGTGGCAAGCGTTGTTCGGATTTACTGGGCGTACAGGGAGCGTAGGCGGTTGGGTAAGCCCTCCGTGAAATCTCCGGGCCTAACCCGGAAAGTGCGGAGGGGACTGCTCGGCTAGAGGATGGGAGAGGAGCGCGGAATTCCCGGTGTAGCGGTGAAATGCGTAGAGATCGGGAGGAAGGCCGGTGGCGAAGGCGGCGCTCTGGAACATTTCTGACGCTGAGGCTCGAAAGCGTGGGGAGCAAACAGGATTAGATACCCTGGTAGTCCACGCCTTAAACG
>JAHBWO010000148.1 GCA_019636945.1 Nitrospira sp.
ACGCTTCTCAAAAATCGCCTGATTGGGACAGGCCGCCAGACAGGCGTCGCATGAGATGCAATTGTTGTTGATCATGAGGGCCATGATGCGGCCTCTTTAGGTTTTCAGTGTGAAAGCAGTTCGCGGAAGCCCCCTACTTTCAGACTTTCTCACTTTCATACTGCCAAGAGCAGATGCCCCAGCTTTTCTTTCTTGGTTCGCAGGTACTTGAGATTCATCCGACCCGGATGGATCTCCAACGGCACCCGTTCCACGACTTTCAAGCCATATCCTTCGATACCGACAATCTTTCGCGGGTTATTCGTCATCAACCTGATCGATCGGAGACCTAAATCGGCAAGCATCTGCGCCCCGACGCCGTACTCCCGCAGATCGGCCTGAAACCCCAACTTCAAATTGGCTTCCACGGTGTCGGAACCTCGATCTTGAAGCCCATAGGCCTTGATCTTATTCAGAAGGCCGATCCCTCGCCCCTCTTGATTGAGATAGAGCAACACCCCTCGACCTTCCCGCTCGATCAATTCCATCGCCCGATGCAGCTGATCACCGCAATCACAACGCAACGACCCCAGTACATCGGCCGTCAGACAGCCGGAGTGCACACGTACCAGCGTGGGTCGATTCGGCTCAATGGGACCTTTCACCAGCGCCAGATGCGTGCTGCCGTCGATCGTATTCTGATAGGCGATCGCCTCGAAGGCTCCGAATTTGGTGGGTAACTGCGTGCTGGCTGCTCGCGTCACAAACGACTCACGCTTCATACGGTATTCAATGAGCGATTTGATCGTGATCATCTTGAGCTTGTGCCGGGCGGCAAACCGTGACAACGCCGGCACTCGGGCCATGGTGCCATCCTCATTCATAATCTCACAGATCACGCCCGCCGGAGACAGGCCCGCCAACCGTGCAAGATCGACGGATCCCTCCGTCTGTCCGGCCCGCTTCAAGACTCCGCCGTGCTGCGCCCTGAGTGGGAAAATGTGGCCTGGGCGGGCGAGATCAGCCGGTGCACTTTTGGGATTGATGGCAACCTGAATCGTCTTGGCCCTGTCAGCGGATGAAATGCCCGTCGTGACCCCGTGCTTGGCATCGATCGACACCGTGAAGGCCGTCCCGAAGGTGGCAGTATTTTCTGCGGCCTGCGGCGGAAGATGGAGCTCTTCAACCCGTTCCGGCGTCAGCGCGAGGCAGATCAAGCCACGCGCATGTTGGGCCATGAAGTTGACGGCCTTCGCGGTAGTGAATTGCGCGGCAATGACGAGATCGCCCTCGTTTTCCCGGTCTTCATCATCGACCAAAATGATGAACTTACCTTGTTTGATGTCGCGGAGCGCAGCGTCGATGTTGTCAAATGCCTGAGGCCCCATTGCATCTCCCAGTTATTCGTTTCGGGTTTCAGGTTTCAAGTTATCGGATAACCTGAAACTTAAAACTTCGAACTCGAAACTTGCCGCCTAGGCGGCAATCGGCGTGCCGTGTCGCGCAATCTCCAGCAGCCCTCGCACGTCGAGAATAAACCCGACGGTGCCGTCTCCCAAGATCGTCGCCCCGGCGATCCCTTCGACCTTCCTGAAGTTTTGCTCCATGCTCTTGATTACGACCTGCTGCTGCCCGAGAATTTCGTCCACCATCACCGCCACCCGCTCCCCTTCCGTTTCGAGAATCAGCAAAATCGACTTCATGGGGTTGGTATATTCTGGTTCCAGGACAAACACCTCGTACATCCGGACCATCGGCAAATAGGTACCTCGGACGTTGATCAGTTCGCCCTTCCCCACCACAGTCTTGATGGTGCCTTCTTTGGGTTGGATCGACTCCAGAATCGAGAGCAATGGGACGATGTAGGTTTCCTTGCCGACTCGAACTGTCATCCCCTCAATGATGGCCAGGGTGAGCGGCAACTTCAGAATGAATGTCGTCCCCTTTCCTGTGACGGTCTTGATACTGACCGTCCCCCCCAGAGCTTCAATATTCCGCTTCACGACATCCATGCCGACGCCGCGACCAGAGACATCGGTGACTTTCTCGGCTGTTGAAAACCCTGGCCGGAAGATCAGCGCCCAAATTTGATCGTCGGAAAGCTTGTCGTTTTCCCCGATCAATCCCTGTTTGACGGCCTTCGCGATAATTTTGTCGCGGTTCAGACCTCGACCGTCGTCCTCAACCGTGATGCAAATATTTCCGCCCTCGTGGAAGGCGTTCAGCCTGATCGTTCCCACTTCCGATTTGTTGTTGTCCAGCCGTTCTTCCGGTGGCTCCAGTCCATGATCGGCTGAATTTCTGACCAGATGTGTCAGCGGATCACCGATGGATTCGATGACCGTCTTATCCAACTCGGTTTCTTCCCCGGAGAGCACCAACTGAATCTTCTTTCCCGACTTCGTCGACAGATCGCGGACCAATCTCGGAAAGCGGCTGAATGCCGTGCCGATCGGAAGCATACGGATACCCATGACCCGTTCTTGAATTTCTCGGGTGTTGCGCTCCAATTGCGCGACACGCTCGAGCAACACCGGCAACTGCTTGATCTCGAAGCGCGCCCCCAAATCGCTCAACATGGACTGGGTGATGACCAGCTCTCCCACGAGATTGATCAGCTTATCGATCTTGGCCGTATCGACGCGAATGGAGGCCGTATCCGTTTTCTTGGTTTGAGCCGCTGATTCCTGCTGTTTCTGCTTCTGCAGTGCCTGCTCGACCTGCTGCGGTGTCACCACCTTCTGCTCGACCAGAATCTCGCCGACTCTCTTCTGCTGGGACAACGCCTGTTCAAGAACCGCCGGTGACACCACCCCGCTCTCCACCAGGATCGCGCCGAGCGGCTTGGGACCCTGGTCGCCAGTTTCATGTTGCTGGTTTCGGGTTTCATGTTGAGAAGCCGCACTTGAAACCTGAAACTCGGAACTTGGAACCGTGCTTTCTTGTATCGACAGTTTACTGTCCTCGCGGACAAACTCGAAGGCCGCCTCAATGGTCTTCAGATCCTTGCCGGTAAGGAGTTGTAGCTCCCAGGAGAGATAGCACTTTTCCGGATCGATCTCCGCAAGGTCCGGCACTCGGGACATGTCGAGCGTCACCGAACTCAGCTCTCCCAAGCCGTTCAACTCCTTGATGACCTGCAAGGGATCCAGTCCACGTTTAAACAACCATTCCGGCGGCGTCCACTTGATGAGATAGCTACGCTCTTGATGCTCGGACTGCGTGGGAGCCGCTATAGACTGCTTCTGTGGCACAACAGGCGCCTGTGCACCCGATGCAGACGCCAGCTCCGCCGCCAGGCGCTGAACGACCTCGTCGTCCACCGCCACCCCGGACTTCACTGCTTCAATTAAGGTCTTCAAGCAATCGGTGGACTTAAGCAGCAGATCAGCGATCGACGGGGATACCGCTTTCTCCCCGTTTCTCAGCAAATCAAGCAAGGTCTCCATCTTGTGGGTAAACTGGGTCACGGCATTGAAGCCGAACATCCCGCTCGCCCCCTTGATCGAATGGGCCGAACGGAAGATCTTGGCAAGTAGCTCCAAATCCTTTGGATGCTGTTCCAGCGCCAGGAGACCTTCTTCGACGATCGCCAAGTGTTCGGCGGCTTCTTCGAAAAAGGCCTCCTGAAATTGTGCGAATTCGTCGCTCATCCTAAGCCTCGTTGTTCGTGAAGCGTGAAACGTGAAGCGTATCTCGTTGCTGATTCAGACGCTTCACGAGATACGTAGAACGATTTACGCCGGCAGTACCTTCGCAATGGTCTTCAGAAGTGTGTCGGGATTGAACGGCTTCACAAGCCATCCCGTTGCCCCGGCTTCCTTCCCGGCCTGTTTCTTCTCGATCGCCGATTCGGTCGTGAGCATCAGAATCGGCGTGAACTTGAACGCGCTCAATTTGCGCAATTCCTTGATGAGGGTAATCCCGTCCATCTCCGGCATATTGAGATCGGTCACCACGATATCCATCTTTCCCGCCGCCGCAACCTTGTTGACCGCGTCTTTCCCATGCTCGGCTTCCACGACGGTAAACCCGGCATTGGTCAGTGTGAAGGCAACCATCTGACGCATCGTCGGCGAATCATCCACGATCAGTGCGGTCTTACTCATATGCTCCTCCACGGCTTTCGAGTTTCAGGTTTCAGGTCTACCGTTTCATGTACTCCAGATCGTCACACATGAAACCTCACACCTGAAACTACCTTTATTCAGAACAGCGTCACCGAATCCTCGTCATTGTCGGACGCCTCCAGCGGCACCGGCTCTTGATATTGAGGTTGAAGCGCGGCCTGATGCAGGCGGCGCTCTGCCTCCATGGTGTAGTTTTCTTCGATGCGTTCAAGTCCGGCGAGCTCTTGAGCGGTCTCCTCCGTCAGCGAGCCTTTTTGTAGTATCTGGAGATGCCGCTTGAATTGATCTAACGCCTGCCCCACATGTTCCAACTTTTGCCGAGTAATGTCCTGAAACTGCATCGCGATGACGACCTTGGCGATCACGTCAGCCCGTGTTGCGGATGTCATGGTTTCGGCACCCGATGCGAGCGCTTGCAACTGCACCAGCAGTTCGACCGCAGCACGCTCAGTTTCGGCTGTCACCGCGGTCATTTGCGCCTTGAGTGCCGGAATCATACGGACGGCCCCGTCGGCAAACGTATTCCACGCTCGGTGATGGGCGAGCAGCTCAGAGACTGAGGGATTCTCCTCAGCATACGACCTCCGAGAGTCTCCTTCTTGGGTGCTCACGGTCCTCATGGTTTGCGTATCTTGGTACTGGTCGATCGTCGGATGACGATGCCGCTACCGACAGAACACCCTATTCACTCAACTCGCCTGTGAACCCGAGTTGTTTGAGTTTGTCCTGTAAATCCTGAGGGATTCCCATCACCAGCATGCGTGCCTGCTTGCGAGCCGACAACATCAGCTGAATTGCGGCGGTATCCACCCGGTCGACGTTGCTGAGATCCAAGGAGACCAACCCTTCGTTGGCCATCAACTTCACCAATGCCTCCTTGAATTCTCCTGCTTCAAAAATGGAGAGGTCGCCCGTTGGAGCAAGATGTCTCGAATTTGCAGCTTCAGCCTGAGGCGTATTGGTTCCAGATGCGTCAGTCATCATTGATTGTGAGACCTCTTAGATTGATGCACTAAGGTGTTGTGTCGGCTGTTTTCCAGTGAGACTTGAGCGCCTGCCTTCGACTATTCTTTCTGACGACCCTGACAGGCCCACCGATGGATTATTCACCCTTTACGGCACCGGACTCAATGCTCCCTCTTCTACCGGTGGCTCCTCTGAACCAGCCGTGTTCCCGGCCTCGAGCTGAGGCGCCGGCGGCGCCTGTTCGAGAATCACCACTTCGACTCGTCGGTTCTTGGCCCGTTGCTCCACATCGAGATTGGCGGTCACAGGGCGCGTATCGGCGTGCCCCACCGCCGACAACCGCTCCGACGGCACGGCAAACAACTCCGATAAGACTCTGACGACCATGACCGCACGGGCGGCAGAAAGTTCCCAGTTTGAAGGGAATTGTGCTGTGCGTATGGGAACATTGTCCGTGTGGCCCTCGACCCTGGTGTACCGGTTGAGTTCCACAATGGCCGCGCTCAAGCCTTCCAGAAACGGCAGCGCTTCGCTGCGCATGGCTGCTTCGCCGCTATTGAACAGCAATTGATCCGGAATCGTAATCACGATATCCCCGTTCACCCGTTCCGTGATCCGGACCAGTGACAGCTGGGGCGAGGCTTTAATCCCTTTCACGAGATTTCGCAGTTTGCGGATCGCGATATCCTTACTCCCCGGACTATCGGGCGCCGTCATGGCCTGTTTGCTGGCACTCAACGCCAACGGGGTTGGGGAGGACGGGGGACTGACGATGGGATTCAGCGCAGCCTTGATCGACTCGCTGACGGTTCGGTACTTTCCGACATTGACGGAAGAGATCGAGTACATCACGACAAAAAAGGCAAACAGCAAGGTAATAAAGTCGGCATACGAGACGAGCCACCGCTCGTGATTTTCGTGCTCCTCATGTTTGTGTTTGGCCATGTCTCACACGTGAAGCGTGAGGCGTATCTCGCACGAGCGTTTCAAGTTTGAGGTTTCGGGTTTCAAGTTCATCCTCTGCAATTCGCTACCTTGAGCTGATTCACATGAAACCTGGAACTAGAAACTTGAAACTTCGAGCCAGGACGAACGACGCATCACTTCTTCCCTTCTTTTGTCCGCTCATTGTGCGGCAGTACACCTTCCAACTTCTCCTGCAAGAGTCGTGGATTTTCCCCCTGAGCAAGCCCCGCCAGCCCCATAATCATCAAGTTTCTGGAACCGGCTTCCTCCTTCAACTTCAATTTAATCTTATTAGCCAAGGGCAAGAAGAAGAGGTTAGCCGCGCCTACTCCGTACACCGTTGCCACGAATGCCACCGCGATTCCGCCGCCCAACTTTGACGGATCGGCCAAATTTTCCATCACGTGGATGAGACCGAGCACAGCTCCGATGATGCCGACGGTTGGGGCATAGCCCCCGGCTGCTTCCCAGACCTTCGCCGCGATCACCCCTTGCTCCTCGTGGTGCTCCACCTCAATTTCGAGGATTTCGATCACCGCTTTGGGCTCCGTCCCGTCGACAATAAGCTGGACACCCTTTTTCATGAACGGATCCGTGATGGTTTTGAGCTTGCCCTCCAACGCCAGCAGCCCTTGTTTTCGCGAGATATTGGCAAGCTCCAGGATGAGTTTGATCGTTCCTTTATTGTCGATGTGGGGTCCTGAGATTGCGATGCTCAGCGCGCCGAATGCTTTGATCACCACCGGCAATGGATTCTGAATACAAATGGCACCAAACGTACCGCCGATCACGATAATGAAGGCCGTGAGCTGCATGATCGAGCCCACGTGCCCACCTTCGAGTATTTGGCCTCCAATGATGGAGCCCAACGCGATCACGATCCCGAGGATTGTTGCGATATCCATTCGCCATCGCCCTCATGCATGCACCCGATCAGGTGGAACGCTTCCGCGTGGATGTATCGAGCTTCGTGGCACGGGACAACTCGAAACGTGAAACCAGTAACGCGAAACCTGTCCCCCTGTCGGCTTATTTGAACCCAAATTGCGCCAGGATATCGTCGGCCACTTTCTGCTTCATGGCTGTGGTCTTTGACTCCTCGAGTTGTTTCAACAGATGCCCCGCCGTGCCTTCCATTACCATCTTCTGTCCGTTCTCTTGCAAACCGAACACCACCACGAGTTCCATCAACTTATGTTGCACTTCATCGAGAATCGAGACGAGTTTTTTGACCCGTTGTGCGACCAAATCTTGGAAGGATAAGGCCGTCATGATTTCGGTCAAATATTTCCCCTCCTGACTCACAAGGGTATTGATGTTGGCCAGTCGCTCCGCAAGCTTGGCACAGTCCATCGTCTGCAAGACCTCAATGATCGCTCGCAGCTCTTTCCCGATCTGGCTGTGCTCATCCTGGATCAATTCCGTCAATCGCATCACCTCGAGCGTCCCTTCTTCCGTCATCTTATTGAGATCACTCAGATGCGTGGATGCCGTGGGCAACTGTTGGCTGCTGGAGACTAGCTGTGGACCTGCGCTGGAAATGGCTTTCATGGCGTTTTCGACGAACCGTGCCAAGTCGCCGAGCTCTTCGTAGAGTTTATGTCCTCGTTTTTTCACGCGTACCTCCCTCAAGTCCGCTCATACCCAATGCCTCGCGCCCTCCGCGTTACTTGAATATCTTGGCGAGTTTTTCCTGCATGGTTTCGGCCGTGAACGGTTTCACGATGTAATTACTGACTCCCGCCTGTACCGCCTCTACCAAATTTTTTTGTTGTGCCTCCGCCGTCACCATGAGGACCGGTATGGCTTTCAATTGTTCGTCCGCTCGGATCGCCCGGAGCATGTCGATTCCCGTCATCACCGGCATGTTCCAATCCGAGACGACGAAATCATACTTGCTGGACTTGAGTTTCTGCAGAGCATCCTGGCCGTTTTCGGCTTCGTCGATATTGGAGAAGCCAAGTTGTTTGAGCACGTTCTTGACAATTCTTCGCATCGTGACCATGTCATCCACGATGAGAATTTTCATGCTTAGATCGGCTGGCATATTGCCTCCTTTTCTCAGCCCACGGCCAACTCGCCGACCGCTGTGGATGCTCGGCGGAGAATGGTCTACTCCTTCACCATAGATCGGAATACTTGTTGAACGACCTGATCCTGAGGGACGACCACTCCTGACGCTCACCGAGCAGAACAACGCTCGCAGGTGCATGTGGAGAACGGCTCACTCGCATGGCTCCACCACAGGCCGGTTCACACACACCGCCCATCCCCGCAACCATATCCGGCATGCACCGCGATCGACCAGGCTCCGACGGATCTCGCGATGTTCGGCTCGTCACGCGGCGTGCTTGGCCCGGCTATGCATCCATTCATGAATGTCACGTCGGAGAAAACGCCAATGTTTTCCGATTTTGGACGCCGGCAATTCCCCGCCTCGTGCCAGCTTATAGACAGTGGACTTGGGCACGCGAAGAAACCGCGCCACCTCCATGACCGTGAGGATTTCTCCGTCCCGGCTGGCGCCCGTTTCAGCCTGAGTCGTCGTTTCAGCAGATACATCACTATTCATAACGAGTGACATATCGGCGTATCAGCTGGGAAACTTAAGCTGCTGTTGTAACCACCTCTCCATCATCAGCAATCATTGCTCTCCACTCTGTGCGGATCGCATCCGGTCTGTTCAGATTTCACGAGCCGCGACCGAAGAAGACTGTGACAGTGTTTCCAAATCAACAGGAACGGATCTCAATGGCTCACATCATCTCCGTTGCGTCAGGGAAAGGTGGGGTCGGCAAGAGTGTCGTCGCCACGAATCTGGCCTTACTCCTCGCCAAGAAGGGGAAGCAGGTGGTGCTCGCAGACCTGGACGTCGGCGGGGCTGACGCCCATATCTTGCTCGGCCTCCTCAACCCGCCCATGACCTTGACCGACTTTCTCACCCATCGGGTTGAGCAGTTGGACGCACTCGCACAACAGCTCCCACTCCATCCGAACTTGAGGATCATCCCCGGCACCGGCGATACCTTGGCCACCGCCAACATGCCCTATTCACAGAAAAAGCGTTTGATCCGGCATTTTCAAGACATCCACGCAGACTTGATCCTCGTCGATATCGGAGCCGGCACGAGCTATCATGCCCTCGACTTCTTTCTGATGGC
Organism: Nitrospira sp.; assembly: GCA_019636945.1. Taxonomy (GTDB): domain Bacteria; phylum Nitrospirota; class Nitrospiria; order Nitrospirales; family Nitrospiraceae; genus Nitrospira_D. Next base: position 9,203 of record JAHBWO010000148.1, read on the forward strand.
CGACCACCACATCGCTGTGGCAACTCCTGATCCGACATCGGTCCTGGACCTCTATCGCTTCATTAAGCTCGCGGCCATTCGCCGCGTTCTCTCCATGTTCCTGATGCGAGATGTGGCGGCGGAAGGTCTCGCGAACCGGGACTACAGTAGCGTGGAAGAGGTGCTGGACGTCGCGGGGAAAACGGATGAATCCGGCCGCAGGATTGCTGAAACCACATTGCAGGCTTTTCACCCGGCGCTCATCCTTAACCGCACCTCAGGGCGTGCCCGCGTGAATGTGCCGCAGCTCAAGAAACTCCTCAAGGAATATGTCGGAGGGGATTTAAGCTTGCTTGGGGAAATTCCGGAGGATGTTGCGATGGAACAGTCCGTGCGGGCGTACGTCCCGGTCATCCAGCATAGTCCATCCTCCCCTTCCGCAGTGGCCCTGGGACGCATTGCTGACGCCTTGTTGACCACGCTGGCAACAGCGACTTCCTCAGCTGCCTAACCTGCACCGGCTGTGAGTGGTCTCCCTCCGTCACCTTCGTTACGGTCTCTGGACGATCACGGCATACCATCCCAACCCGTCATACTCCTGGTATCCGATGGTCTTGGCAAACGCAACGATCTCTCCATCGGCATTCGTGTAATAGCCCTTCGACTGTCCCTTATGCTCCAGCCTAAATGGTTGAAGCAGCCCTTTGTCATCGGACGACGCGATCACACGCAGATTGTTGTCGAGCAACATCACTCGGCTGCGCGTCCACGTTTCGGCTGACATCGTCACTTCTTTTCGGACGATGGTTTTGGCCTGGGTTTCCCAATCGAATACTACTCCAAGGACACCGATGCTCTTGCCATCGACTTTCGCGGCCTGCCGGACGGCCGTCGCGAACACCGCGACCAATCGACCATCGTGGGCGCCATCGTAGGCAATATCATCGACGGCATACTGATCACCCGCCGTTGTGGCCATGGCGTTCCTGAACCAGAGAGACCGCGAGACATTTGAGCCCACGACCTTGGGAAATTGTGTCGGCCGT
>JAHBWO010000149.1 GCA_019636945.1 Nitrospira sp.
CACTAGCTATCGCCGAGTCGAGGAGATATCAATCAGACCTTTCTAGGGAGCCGGACGGTGAGAGCCTGCGTTGTTGGGAAAGTGTCTCTCGCTTGGTTCGGAAAAACTCCTGCAAGAGTCCTCGGCTCTCCTCCGCACGTAGGCCTCCGGCTACCTGTACTCGATGATTGAAGCGGCGCTCAGAGGGAATATCGAGGATTGAGCCACAGGCTCCTGCCTTGGGATCCCAGGCGCCAAACACAAGTTTTGCGATACGTGCTTGCACAATCGCCCCGGCACACATCGGACAGGGTTCCAACGTGACGTAGAGTGTGGTGTCGGTGAGGCGCCACGTCTTCAAGTGTTCTGCGGCTTTTCTGATGATCAGGATTTCGGCATGCGCCGTTGGATCTTGCGAGATCTCTCGATAGTTATGAGCAGCCGCGATCACATGGTTGTCAGACACCAACACGGCGCCAATCGGGACTTCCCCGACGAGGGGTGCACGTCGAGCCTGTTGAAGCGCCAGCCCCATGAAATGGGAATCACTACTGTCAGGTTGTATTGATGGAGATGTTGTAGAGCTTGTCACGGTCACTCTCCATGCTAGCACAGGAGCTGGAGAGAGGGACAGGATCGCGGAGAATTCGTAAAGGAGTGTTGCCCGGTACTCTTAAGGTAAGACTGTTGGTCTTGTACGTTGCGGCGTGAGGTGGCGTTTCAGGTCATCCAACTCGGCTTCGCGCTGGATCAATTGATCTTTTACCTCCACCAGTTCTGCAAGACGCCGCTGTAATTCTTCCTGCGTCTGGGCAAGAGACGCTTCCCGCTCCTTAAGTTGTTGCTGGAGAGTGGCTAGTTTGGCATGTGCCTCGTCCGCTTGTGCCTGCAGTTCAGAAACTTTGTTTGCAGTAGTTGCTTCTTGGGGAGAGGAATTCCAACTCAAGAACGCCGCGATACCCAGGGCGACGAGGAATACCATACTGAGTACCCACCCAAACGACTGTGTGGAGGCTGTAGATGGTGGGAACAGGTGATTCATCCATTCACCGGGCTCAAGGCTGGGTTTAGCGGGTGAATCGAGAGCCGCCTCTGCTGATTGAGGCATGGTGCGGGCGCCCATGATCTTTGCCTTTAGATGCCGGGGGGGAGGAACAAGCGTGAGTTCAAAGGGAAGCGCCACCGCGACCGACTGATATTCCTTCAAGATGGTACGGCAAGGGACACATCCTGAAAGCAGATGGGCCTCCAAGGCTTGCCGTTCGGTCTTTTCGAGGGCGCCGATCGCATAGAAAGGAACGGTGTCTTCGAGATCTTGGTGTGTCATGCCGAAAGATCTTGCTCCCAGTAGGTGTGTAGGGACTTATGCAGTTGCGACATGCCGAGCTTGAGGCGCGTGATTACCGCGTCGAGCGGCTGATTGAGTCGCGTTGCAATCTCCGCTGGAAGTAGACCCTCGTAGTATGCCAGCTCGATTGCCTGTCGGTGCGCCTTCGGCAGATCTTCGAGTGTCTTGCTGATCACAGTCCGAAGTGCTTGGTCCGCTGGACTCTCAAATTGGCCAGGTAGGGTGGCAGACTCGGTGCCGTCTGTTGGCAAGGTCTGACGACGCAGTTGAGGGTCGGAGGCTCGTAGTCGATCGATGGCTCGACTGCGGGTGAGTGTGATAAGCCAGGCAATTGGTGTGCCACGTCCGACGTCATAGCGAACAACTCGTTTCCAGATATCGACGTAAACTTCCTGCAGGATATCAGCAGCGTCCTCTCGGCGACCGAGTATCCTCAACGCCAAGCTGAAGAGGATGGTGCTCGATTGATCATAGAGTTGGGTGAAGGCATGATTGTCCCCCTTGCCGGCTTGAATGGCGACTTTTGGGTCAATCGTTGACGCGGCGTGCTGAGCGGCAGTGTCCATAGTAATAATAATGATCTGGAGCAGGGCGACGATCTATCAGCCGGTCACAACTATAGCACCCTGAATCCTCAGCAAGAAGAAAACGCGCAAAAGAATGTCGACTCTCGCAAGCTTGAAAATGGAATAGTTGTTGATTCCCATGGAGGCTATTCCATCTCGGATCTATCGGTGCGGAGGGGTTGTTACACGATCCGACCGTGTTCATGGCGAAAGCCGATATGGCCGGTGTTGGGGTGAGAAGGCGACGTCTCACACGAGCAGTCCTCTGAAGAAGCTGTCAGCGTGTGAGGGTGACAAACATACCGTCAACTTCGATTGGGCTGGAAGTATGGCACTAGAATGGCTGCTGCTTCGTGTGCGCCATTGGGTGCTGGAGGTGGAGTTGTCGCGGGGAGCTTGATGGCGCTCTCCAGTGTTGTCGCCCAGTGCCCCTTCATGAAGTCGTCCATGGACAGCTCAAGCCCTCTCCCGTAGCGGTGCAGGTACTCCACGAGGGATTGTTCGTCTCCGAAGTTGTATCGACGAACGTACACCGTCGGGACTTGTAAGGCGACGGCTTCGACCACAGTTCCGTAGCCTGGTTTGGTCATAATGACATCAACCGAGGCCAGTAATGTCCTGAATGAAAATGGAAGAGTTCTCGTTGAGATGAATCGTGTGCTTGTTGAGGGTACCGTTCCGTCGAAGAGAAATCGATAGCCAGTCAGTGCTTCCAATTTTTCGAAAGGAACCGAGTTCAGGGGAACTCCTCCGAATCCGACAAGCACGATTCGCTCGTCAGGGGCTAGAGCGAGCGTGGTGGTCAGTTGCTCACGAGCCGATGCGGCTGGTTCGGCGATCGGTCCGATAGAGACACCTTGAGAAAAGCTCTTTATGGGGGGGGCTGGTGTGATCAGGAGAGCAGCGTCGGCGTGACCATAGGCCTGTCGAATCGATTGGGTAATTGCCAAGCTGTCGATTGAGGGAGGAGCTTCGTATTCAGACAGGATCAGGTCCCACGTAAGACTCGCGAGTGCGATCGAAGGAATCCCAGCAGCCTTTCCCGCAGCAAGGGCAAGGTACGGCGTATCCGCTAGAACGATCTTTGGGTCGGCGGTACGCATGGCGTCGACTTCCGTCTGAAGCCTGTCACTCCAGGTTCGATGGAATCGATCATGCGCGTCCCACGTTGCGGGTACATTGATTGCGATAGGTCCATTTTGAACGCAGCCGACGTCTTGTTGGACGGGACTGATTTCCCAGGGAATCTTGAGCCGATCGACAAAGAATGTTGCAGGAACAGTCGTGCGTAGGAGTACTCGGAGGTCCGGAACCAGACCACCTAAGGCATTGAGTACCGGCACCACCTGGGCCGCGTGACCGAATCCGTGCGCAGAGATGGCTGCCCAGATCAGCGGCATAGAAAAGGATGTATGCAGGTCATGAGAGACGTCCAGTGAGGACGGATTTCCTCAACTATTGGAGTGGTCCGATTCCATGGGGGCGATGTTGTACATCAGCTCAAGGTCAAACTCTTCAACCAATTCATTGAAGGCGCGGGCTCCGAGATCGGAGCGAACCTCCGCCATGACCAAGTCAATGGCAGGCGCGGCATGCTGGCCATATTGTGCAACAGCTGAGTCGATTCGTTTCCTGGCATCGTCGAGAGTCACGGATGGTTTCCTCCCTGTGTGGTCGCGGCAGAGTCATGTGAGCGTGCGTAGTAATTCTTGCATTTCAGGGACCAGATCTCTTCCGCCGTTTGAGCGTCCGGAACGGACCGCCTCAATGCCGGCTGTGAGCACAGGCTTGGCCTCGACATTTCTTCCCAGTCTGATCAAGGTCCGTCCTAAGGCCAGATGGGAAGCGACATGGGTCGGATCCAGCTGTGTGGCGACCGTCAGATGCTCCACTGCTTCCTCGAGGCTTCCGTTTTCTTGAAGGATCTTGTTGCCGAGCCCATAGCGGCCGAGGAATCCTTTGGGATTCTTGGCGACCATCTGACGAAACGCATTAATGTCCATAGTACCTACTCTTTAAACCGGAGGGTACTATAGCACTAGAGTGGCAGGGTCAGCTACATGAGAACGTGGGTAAGAGAAACGGTACAGATATGCTTCATGGGAGGGAAGGCGTTGTCGTTGCAGAAGTTGACCGTGTAGGGAAGGTGGTCGACGGCCTTTTGGCCCTCACGGTCACTGTACGAACACCGGAGGCAGAGGTCGGGGCGCTGCTGGCCATATAGAGCGTCGTGTCGCGGACAAGTTGGGTCGTCAGCTCTGTCAGGCACGCTTCCGTCACGTGTCCCTTCAACTCATCGATCATGACCGGTGTCGCGCCGAATAATTTGTACTGGACCGTTCCGGATGAGACACCTTCGTACCGTTTGACCTGCCCATCCCAGCGTTCGAGTTCAAGCCCGACCTTAGCAGCATAGTCGTACTCAAAGTCGACGAAGGGTGAAAGAAGAAACATGGAACCGCCGAGGATGATGCCTTTGAATGCTGACAGCCATGAGTGTGGCTCGATGGTCTCGTCTATCGTGATACGTGCGGACACGATTTTGTCACCAAGAGAATCCGATTGCGCTCCGAGTGGAATCAAGGTTGAAAAGAGACGAGTCTCCTGAACCCTATTGAGGATCCGCCGCTCGGTTTCAGTCGAGGGATTTTGTGGTGCGCCGTTTCGTAACAGATGAAACGAGTCCATGACCAACGGGACTCGCTCATCGCTGGCAAGCAGGCGGCTGTCGGTCGCTTGCGAATGTGCGGAAGCAGGCTTCAATTCGATTGATCTGGTGCAGCCGGTATTCACGCACAACAGAATTCCGACGAAACTCACGATCGACCAGCGGGTAGCATGTCTCGTCATGATGACCGTCTCCTCAGAAATAAAAGGAAAACCCACCGAAAGGCAAACTCGCGTTCAGGCCAAGATTCGGAAATGCCGTGCCGGCATTGGAAATGTGATGAAAACGGTAGCCGGCGTTGAAGGCGAGTTGCGGTGTGATAAACCAGGACACACCCACGCCGCCCGATAAGACGAAGTTGAATTCGTTGGCCTGTTCCCGAATCCGACCGCCGAGGTCCGTCCAGAATGGTCCCCCGGTGAACTCCGCATAGGGGCGAAGCCGACCTAAGGCGACGAAGGTGTATTTGATCCTTGGCGTGAATCCGATGCCATGTGTCACAATGGGTTCCCGGAACTCCAGGTAGACCATCTCTGCGCCGAGCGAGATCTGTCCTCGATACCAGCTATCCCCGATCGGGTCCGTCAATGTAATCATCCACGAAGGCATCAGGGCTGGGCCATGTTGCTTCGTTGTGTGTAGTTCCGTGAGTCGGTGAGAGAACATGTAGCCGGCCGTCATCCCGACTTCTTGGGTGCCAACCGTGATCGTGGGTAAGCCGTCATCGGCCTGTGCAATGGGAGTTGTCATGATCAGATAGATCATGATCGTCGCGGCAATGTGGGCAACCCAAGTCATGTTCTCTCCTTGTCACTATCCTGTCGGCTTCTATGGGGGAAAACTTAATCGGCAGGCGTTCGGATGTGACGTGTTCTAAGGTAGCAGAGGATTGAGTTCTGTCCAGCAGATCGCAGAAGCGTAGGAGCTCCGAAGTAAGCGACTGATGGAGGTACTTGAGTCGACCCTATTCGGCTTGCTTTAATCTGGCGAGGTGGCTCAAGTCAGTCTGCAACTCCGGTAACGCATAGCGTTGATCCAAAGCTATGACTCGATCGAGACAGCGACGGGCGGACGTTTGGTCACGTCGTGCCTCATACACGGTTGCTAAATAGCGAAGAACCGCAGCCTCAGCCGGTTCGTTGCCAAGTTTAATGTAGTGTTCCGAGGCGTTGTTGAGGCAGCGTTCAGCTCCGAGGAGCTCACCTTGGTCGAGATAACATTTGCCGAGTTGGCTATACGTCACGGCGAGCCCTTCCTCATTGCCGACTATTCGATGATGATCGAGCGCTTGCTTGAATGACGCGATGGCTTGAGCCCATTGGCTGGTGCGGGCTTCTTGGAGGGCAAGGTTTGTATAGAGAATCCCAAGGCCGCGGCTGTCTTGTAACGTACGCATGAGATCCAGGGCTTCGAGGTAGTAGGGGCGTGCACGATCCGGATGGTCTGAGGCGATGTGGAGATTGCCGAGATTGACTAAAGTATGAGCGACGGCGGTGAGGTTTCCCTCGGTCCGTTGAATCTGGAGCACTTCCCGATAACACTGTTCCGCGCGGAGCAGGTCGTTCATCAGCGCGCAGGTATTGCCAAGGTTTCCGAGCGAAGCAGACAGTGCCTGGGAGTTGCTTGACGCCCGGTCGTCAGCAGCCGCTGCTTCCCAGGCTGCACGAGCCTGGGCGAGATCGCCTCGATGGAGAAAGATCCGAGCTCGATGTTTGTGACTGTCGCTCATGAGGGGTCTGCTATCAGCAGTCAGCTTTTCGAGTTCAGTGGGTTCTAACTCTGCACTCACAACTCAACACTGGCTCTTATCAGTCTCCCCCCTTCGGTGTGTCTCGTTTATATTCAATTTGCAGCTCGTCCTGTTCCTCCAGACCCAGTCCAGCTCTGAACGAACCGTATAGTTCTTCGATCTGCTCGACATCTCGGTCTGTTCGCGCTTCACGGGATACGAGGTACGCTTCACAGAGCTTCATGCCAGTCTCGAAGTGACGTGCGATCGTCTCTTCCGTGACCTGCTGCCAGGTGATGTACACGCAGAAGGCCTGGAACGAATGGGCATTGGGGTACTTTTGTGCAAGGGCGAGCAATCCTTCATAGGCTTCCCGCGCGGTTGCTCCCGCATTGGAGGAAAACGTTCCTTCAAGTTCAATAGCCGTGTCCCAATCGGCACCGAGTTCGGCTTCAGCTTCGTGAAAAGCTTTCTGGGCGGCAAGGGCGGGATCAAAGCGCATCGTATCTCGTGCCTCCTCAACGGGGGGGGGGTGATAAGTCAGCTGCAGGATACTGAGATGGAGGAATAGAGGTCAATGAGTGTGCGCCACATAATTTTTTGCTTTAGCGGAGGGGGCTCTGTAGACTGATCAAAACGCTACAATGCATGCCAAGAATCTGAACCCCAATACAGCTGGCGGGTCTACTCCAATCGATTCCGTTGATCGAGTCATCCAATATCACGTTCAGACCAAGCACCACTTCAATCGATATTCCCGTTCACTCGGGTACCTCGATTGGGCCAATCAACCTGATTCATTTCGGCGGTTCGATGGGGCTCAACTCATTCCTCTTCCATTGCTCAAGCCTGACGAGGAGCCGTTATCGCCGACGTATAACGGGATGTACGAACGAACCGGTGTTCCCTGTCAGCCCGTGAGCCTGAAAACCTTATCCCGGTTCTTTGAATTCGCGCTTGCGTTATCAGCCTGGAAGAAAGCGGGCGAATCGGAGTGGGCGCTTCGGAGTAATCCGTCGTCCGGCAATTTGCACCCAACGGAAGGTTATGTGGTTTTGTCGCAGATCCATGGGCTCGATCTGGCAGCGGGGCTGTATCACTACGCACCTAAAGAGCATGGAATGGAACAGAGAGCCGATTTCCAAGCCGATCCTCTGGCTCGACTCATGGCTGCCTTTCCTCACAATGCTTTTCTCTTCGGGCTGACCTCCGTGCATTGGCGGGAAGCCTGGAAGTATGGTGAACGGGCGTTTCGCTATTGCAATCATGATGTCGGACATGCGATCGGTACTGCAAGGATTGCAGCAGCGACGCTCGGTTGGAATATGGTGCTGCTCGATGGGGTGGATCAGGATACGGTGGCTATGTTGCTCGGGACAGGTCGTAAGGAAGACTTTGACGGGGCTGAGCTGGAGCATCCGGACTGTCTGGCGGTGATCTGGCCATCTCAACACGTGAAACGTGAAATGTTAGACGTGAAACGTCAAGGTGTGGAGGTGCCGCTGTTTCTTGATGCGGCGATTGTGAAGGAAGTGGCCGCTGGAACATGGCATGGGAAGGCTAATCGATTGAGCCAAGAGCATAGCGTGCATTGGGACATCATCGACGATGCAGCCGAAGCTTCATGGAAGCAGCAGACTCCTACGCCAGCGATTGATCTTCAGGGGCAGTTCTCGTCCCTATCCGATGCGCTTCGCGCTTCACGAACGACGAGTGACGCCGGTCCGATGGCCGGTCAGATCATTCGCCAGCGCCGCAGCGCCGTATCGTTTGACGGCAAGACGTCGATAGCTGCTTCGTCATTCTTTCAGATGATGCAGCGGGTCATGCCGTTGGCTGAATGTTCGCAGCTGAAACGGCCGATGCCGTGGGATGCCTGGCCCTATGATCCGGTCATTCATCTGTTGATATTTGTCCATCGTGTGGATGGGCTCACGTCCGGGCTGTATTGTCTTGTGCGGGATAGCAGGAAAGTATCATTTGTTCAACAAGCCATGAATCCCGAGCTGATCTGGTCTCGCGTACCAGGTTGTCCAACAGATCTGCCTTTCTATGGGTTGCTTGAAGGCGATGCCAGAAAACTGGCTGTGCAGGTCAGTTGTCATCAGGACATCGCAGGGGACAGCGCCTTCTCCTTCGGCATGGTGGCTGAGTTTGAGGGGACCTTGCGGGAGCGCGGTGCCTGGTGGTATCCACGCCTATTTTGGGAGGCGGGTTTGCTCGGCCAGGTCATGTATTTGGAAGCGGAAGCCGCCGGGGTACGGGCGACGGGAATCGGCTGCTTCTTTGATGATCCAGTTCATGAGATCATTGGGATCCAAAATTTAGCCATGCAGTCGGTGTATCATTTCACGGTCGGTGGTCCCGTGGAAGATCAACGATTGCAGGTGTTGCCGCCGTACGGACATCTCGTGCGTGAAGAAGTAAAAAGTGAGACGTGAAACGTAAGAGGCACAGGCGATGTTCAAGATCAAGAGGAAGGTTGAGAAGCCAAAACGAACGGTGCTCTATAACATCGTGGAAGACTATTCGGAGTTTGATGCGCCGGGCAACGTGACGGTCTGTGCCATGACGGAGCAGGAGGATCTTTCGGTCCATGCCAAGATCCTGTCTGAGAGCTTTGAGGTTCCACTTGAAACGATGATCATGTTACTGACGACCGGTGGAACGTATGTCTATCCGGATATCGGAGGCATCCTGACGCGAGGATTATTCGCCTGCCGGATCGATCCAACGAGGGAGGGGATCAAATACACGTGGACCTTGGATCTCGTGCAGTTTGCCGAAGCCGAGCAGGTGACTCGATCCCGCGCAATTTCACTCGTCGAGGCGGCCTGGGAGGTCTTCTGGAAGGCGCTGCCGGGTGAGCTACAGGCGAAACTTCAGCAGAAAAATTTGGGATTGGATTACCGGACGCTGGATCGCGCTGTTGCCAAGGGTGGGGATATCAAGTATATCGATTTTCGAAAGGACTGGTCACCGCACTTTAAGCGGCTCTGTATCATGCCGGATGGACGACTGGTTGAGACCGGGGGGATTCAAGAATTTGCTCAGCTGCATGGCATTCCAGTAGCTCAGGCCCAAGCTCTGATTCAGCAGGGTGGGACGCTTGAGGTGGATGGTGAAGTGTTGGCCTGCCAGATTGTAAACGGTCAACCGGCCGTGGCGCGGTTTAGTGCGATGAATTATGCGAAGGCAAAGGACTTGGTCTCCTCGAAGGGCGTACACTTGATGGACGCTCTCAGTGAGGTTGGGTATGCGGATTCGGCGATGATGCGAGGCTTAGCGCGAAAAACGCTGCCTGCATGATTCTGATGAACGTGGGTGAGTCTATTCTCGCGGGAGCTCCTGTCTATAAACGCTAGTGGTGTTATTGAAGCGCTGTTGACCGAAAATCGGTGTCACCCATCTAGCTAGCCAGGGTTCTATTGAAGTTGTCGCAGGTTGTTTCTCAGCAGCGTACCCACCTAGGCCAGCGCCGAGCACATTGCATATCACATCTGTGATAGAGGAGATGCGGTGGTGGCAGAAGACTTGGAAGAGCTCAGCCGAGAGTGAAACGCCCCCCGCGATGGCGATAGTCATAGTAAGGCTCCAACGAGAGCGTGCATTCCTATTCAGTTGGTAATAAAGAAGGTATCCGAAAACCACGAACCATAGCGTATTGCCAATGACGTCTATGAGCTTGTTCCAGGATAGAGAGAAATCATGAAAGGGAATCCAGCGGATCTGACCCCAGTGTGGGTGCCCGACAAAATTGCTCAATGGGAAGAGGGGCGCAATTGCCAAGATAACGAGTAAGATCCAAATGGTCCTGGC
>JAHBWO010000015.1 GCA_019636945.1 Nitrospira sp.
ATATAATCTCGTGCTGGGCGAGCGTCGGGCCAAGAACGTCAAGGCCTATCTTCGGCGACTCGGTGTCTTGACAGACATCTCAACCACCAGCTACGGCAAAGACCGTCCGCTCTGCTTTGAACACAGCAGCGAATGTCGACAAAAGAATCGAAGTGTTCATCTGGTCGTCCAGTAGACCATCGGATAGAACTGCGCCACGCCGGCAGACTCTCCCGCGATTGTCACACGTTGTTCACACTCCGCTTCTTGACAGACCCCTTGTTGTTCATTAAGGTCCCTACTGGCTTGCAAGAGAGGTCGTGTCGTGTCCAAACTTGCCGTTATCGATATCGGAACAAACTCCATTCACATGGTGCTGGCAGAAATCCTACCTGATGCCAGCTTCAAAATCCTGGATCGGTTCAAAGACATGACCCGATTGGGCAACGGCGTGTTCGCCACCAGGCGCTTGTCCGACGAATCCATGGCTCGTGCGATGAATGTACTCAAGACATTGGTCACACTCGCCCGCAACAAGGGGTTCGAGCGTATCATCGCCGTGGCAACCAGCGCGGTACGTGAAGCTCAAAATGGCGGCGAGTTTGTTGCGATGATTCTGGAACAGATCGGCCTACGAGTACGTGTGATCAGCGGGGTGGAAGAAGCCCGGCTCATCTTTCTCGGCGTCAAACACAGTATTGCCCTCCCGGACGGACCGACGTTGGTTGTTGATATCGGCGGTGGATCGGTCGAGTTGATCGTGGGGAATCGAGATGGCCTGATGCACGGCACCAGCCTTAAACTGGGGGCAATCCGGCTCACCGAGCAATGCCTCCCGAAGACACCGCCATCGCAAGCCATGATGCGGACACTCGAAACCCTCGTCACGACCCATCTCCGTGACGCCATTGGATCCTTTAAGATGAAGAAGTTTCACTCGCTGGTCGCCACCTCAGGCATGGCCGGCAACGTGGGTGAGGTCGTCCATCTTCGTCAAACGGGTCGGCCGCTTCCACAACACAACCTGGCAACCGTTCTCTTGAAACATATCCGAAGCCTTGAAGCTGAGCTGGCCCGTTCATCGGTGAAAGACCGTTTGGCTATTCCAGGTCTGGATCCCAAACGAGTCGATACCCTACTGCCCACCACCGTCGTGCTTCGATGCCTGCTCGAACTATCCGGTCTTCAGCAGATCACGCTCTGTGACAAGGCCATTCGAGAGGGAATCATCTATGACTTTATCGCCCGTCATCGCGAAGGATTGAAGGCCGAACAGGATTTTCCTGACGTCCGCCGTCGAAACGTAATCGGTCTGGCTCGGCGCTGTCATGCCCCGGAGAGTCATTCGCTCCATGTGGCTGATTTGGCCTTGCAGTTGTTTGACCAGACCAAGCGCGAGCATCACCTCGGAGACCAGGCACGTACCTGGCTCGAATATGCCGCCATCCTGCACGACGTGGGGTATCATATTAATCCCAGACAACATCACAAGCACGCGTACTACCTCATCAAACACAGCGATCTTGGTGGGTTGACGGCTGAAGACATTGATGTGGTCGCCAATATCGCTCGCTACCACCGACGGTCTTTGCCGACGCTCAAACACGAAGAATTCACTAGCCTGCCGCCTCGCCTCCAACGCACTGTCAAGATCCTAGCCTCGCTGTTGCGAATCGCGGATGGGCTCGACCGGACCCATTTTTCGCTGATCCAACGGCTACAGGTGAAGTTTGGGAAGCTGGTGACCATCGAGGTACAGCTCACGGGCGACGCAGAGATGGAACTCTGGGCCGCGAAGAGCCGAGCCGATCTTTTCGAACAGGTCTTTCGCCGGCGGGTTCAATTCACCGGCGTACCGATGGAAATCCGGAAATCATAACACAATCCGTGCTGCTCAAGACCACGCCGTACCCGAGAGGTAAACTTCTTTCGTTTCTCCACAACCAGGCACCTACGTTCAACACCAAGGCCCTGCCTTCCTGACCACACTCAACCGACTTCCCTGCCGGAGTCACACACCCCAAGGGTCTGCAACAGTCCAGACTGCTTCCATCAGCGCAGCCACGCTTGTCCGAATTTGACACCATCCCATAGTTGGAACTCTGAAAACAGTGTATTGAACGACCTCACCGTGGTTGAAACGAAATGCATGTTATACCAACCGCCGGAGTTCAGCTGCTCCCCGCCAGAACCACTCCAAGCAGAGGCACCTGAAATCCTTTATATGCTTGGGAAAACCAGGAGGAAGACAATGACTCAGCAGATATCGACCACATTACTTGCGATCGTTCAAGAGCCTCAGCAGATCTAACTGGAGGACCTTCCGTCATACCGACCTGAATGAACCTGGAATCAAATACTCCTGCCCGCAGATGATCTCATCCGCCGGAAACTCATGCGCTTGCAGCGGCGAGAATCTGATTGCCAAATGTAGACACCTGCAAAGTTTACCTGGGCATTAATTCTTTTTCGTACCGACAGCCGGACGCCTGGTACTCAAACGCGCAATCCGTACTGTCACATCTCGGTAGTCCGGATCTTCCCGTCGAATCCACCGATACGCTTCGAGTGTTTCCGCAACACGCCCTAATGATTCCAGCGTGCGACCGAGAACATACAGGATCTGCACGGTTTCCTTTGATGAGGCCGTCGTCACATTCAGCGCCTTTTGAAAGGCCGGAACAGCCTCTTCATAGCAACCAGCCAGTTTATAGCACAGTCCGATCTGTGCATACGCCTTCAATGCCAATGCGGCCTCGACAGCAGCCATTTCAAACTGGTCGATCGCAGCCTTATGCAGTCCAGCCTGTTTGAGCGCAAGTCCTCGCTCATAGCGCTCCGCAGGACTGACGGACAGATCGGAGATATCCTGTGATGAATCAGACATGAAGGTCTTCGAGGATCACACTGAATGGTGGAACACACTCACTTGTGGCTGCCAATAAGAAACCGCTGCACATTGTCAATCATTCCACTGAACCAAGAATGTCTGGCTGGAGCCTGCCCATCAACTTTCTCCGATCGCTTCGAAGACGTTCCCGGTTGTCTCAACCGACTGGGAACATCTCTATAAGATGGAGTGGACTGATTGATCCGGTCATACACCTCTCGAGCCTGATCGACCTTTCCAACGGATTCAAGACTGCGCCCCAAACAGTAGAGGACATCCGTGATCTCGTTCGGCGGTGCCATCGGATCATCCAGAGCGGTGCAAAAGGCTTGGATCGCCGCCTGAGGCTCCCGCATCTTGACATAGCAAAAACCGACCTGCGCATTGGCCTTGAACCACAGGGACTTGTCCCTGGCAGCTGCATGAAAGAGTTCCACGGCCTCTTTGAATTGCGCGTGCTCTTTTAAGACCATGGCTCGTTGATAGCTCTCCTCCGAAGACTGACTCAAAGCGGCTTCGGAAGGTTCATCGACAACCAGCTCCAATGAGAGCGTTCGGCCGGAACCTTGGTGTTCCGTGGGCTCGTCCGGGGCTGATGCAAGGGCAACCAATTCTTCCGTGGCAGCGAGCGGGAGAATTCGCCCCTTGATCCGGTCAATGGCGGCCTGAGCGACCAACTTTGCGGTAATGGTTCGTGCTTGTTCAGCGTATCCATAGGTCAAGGTAATATCTGCGACTTGATTAATCAGTCGTGGATTCCCTTGGCTCAATCGATGCACAAGCGCACAGGCCTGATCGGTAAAAAGCGTCGGACGCCCACCCGCGACATGGAGTCGATGGCGAATACAATTCGCCGTATCGGTTTCCGACAATGGCTTGAGATGATAGTCGACGACAATCCGTTGTGCGAACTGAGTCATATCGATCCGTTGAAGCAGTGTATAGAGATCGGGCTGACCCGATAGGATGATCTGCAGTCTTAATGTCCTCCCATCGTTCATATTCGACAACAATCGCAGCTCTTCAAGCAACTCAGCACCCAAACTTTGAGCTTCATCGATAATGAGAATGACCCGTCGAGACCGTTTCGACTCTTGTGACAGAAACTCAGAAAACAGGTGGCAGGCTTCGATAGGATCAAGCCGTTTGGTGCTTAATCCGAGGGACAACAGAATCCATGGCAAGAGCTGCTCGATATCGTACCGCGCGTTGGTCACCAACCCAATCTTGTGCCGGGCACCATGTTCAGCGATGAGCTTCTGGAGGAGGGAGGTCTTCCCGACACCGGGATCGCCCGTCAGCACCATAAACGGGGCCTCACTCAGAATGCCGTATTCCAATAGACTATACGCCGCCTGATGTTCTGTGCCCTGATAGAGGAAACTGCTGTCCGGTAGGAGAGCGAACGGTTTAGCCTTGAGCTGATAGAAGGATTCGTACATAGGGATCAGCCGTTCTCACAGTTTACTGAAAAGCTTGTTTATTTCCAAACAAGTCGATGGAATGTTGCCTACCGGAACGCCTCTCAACAACTTCAGGATGCTCAAAAAGGCCGCAGCAAGCGAAGAGGTGAGGTGTACACTTCGGTACGTTGATCCTCTGAGCGATGCGGGAACGTCGCCGGCGGACGTTTTCAGCATCCTGCTAGACACGACGGTGCAGGTTAGGTAGCCAACATGGTTTTCATGTCCGCAAGGGTTAAGGACGATCGGCCAGCCTTATTGAGGACCGTTCCTAGGACCGGCCGTGAATTCTTGACCAACGAGAGTGCACGCTGCAATTCCTCCCCCGTCGTCTTTCCCTCCTCCACGACCATCAGAAGCGCGTCCGTGTACGGAGAGAACGCCAAGACATCAGCCGTATGGAGCAATGGAGGGAGGTCAAAAATCACGACCCGAGAGGGATAGCGATGCTTCAACTCCTCCACCAGCGCAACCATCTTCGGGGCGGTCAAGATTTCCGTGGAGTTCGAGATTGCGCGCCCTCCAGGTAACAAGACGAACCGCCCGATCCCAGGATGCAACAACAAATCCTCAACAGGGTGATCATCAAGCAGGTAATCGGCCAGACCGAGACAGTCTTTCAGGCCAAAGACCTGGTGTACTGTAGGATCCTGAAGGTCCGAATCCACCAACAAGACGGTCTGCGTTGTTTCCATGGCAAGACTGACCGCCAAATTGACGGCCGTCAACGTTTTCCCTTCTCCGTACCCGGGACTTGTTACACCGACGACATTCCATCCGTTTTCCCGAAGCCGCTGTGTCACCTGGGTTCGAAGAATTTTATACGCATCGACAAACGGCCCCTTCTTGTGCGCGGCCATCACTCGATGCTCCCGTAAAACGGTGTGTGAAATGCTCAGCGATCTGGTCTTGGTATACGTAATCGGAGGCGGTACCGACTGGGTGGCCGCTCGCCCCGAGGTCTCACTACGAATAAAAGAACCCCTGTGGTCCTTATACAGATCTAGTGCGGCACGGATACGATCCATACATAGCCTTCCGGGTTACTCCACTCCAAACCGTCTCAATGCAGAAAACCACAGGACATCCAATGGGGTCACAAAGACATGTACCAATACAATTGCCGTCGCGACCATGCCGACTCCCGCAGTTTGCACGACCCGTCGCCTGAGCTTGACGTGGGACACGTCTTCTTCATTCGGCATGAATGGAATCACCGCAAGGGGAAACTGTTGCGTCAGGGCGACAAGCTGTTCGGGAGTCCGGATGGAATGGTCAAGTGCTTCCGCAGCCGCGCCCACGCCGATTCCCCCGCCCACTGCGAGAAGGAACCCAAGAAGAACGATTGCGAATCGATTAGGTTTATACGGTTTCTCGGGAAGACTGGGTGGGTCAATGAGCGAGAAGCGTTCGCCTTTCCGCTGAACCTCCAATCCCTCAGATACCTTTGCTTCGAGCAATCTGGAGCGAATTTCTTGATACTTTTGTCCGGAGGTATCTCGGTCTCGCATCAGTACCAAATACTCCGGCTCAATCTCAGGCCCGCGCTCCAGCCTGGTCGCATACCCTTGTAACCGTCGTTTGATATCGGTGCGGGTATTTCGGAGTGCCTCCAACGAAGACGTCACGGAGTTCAACTGGGCCTGCAGATTGATATAGGCCGGATTCTCGGGCCGTTGATTGACAACCTTCCGTGGCACGCTTCCAAGTCGAGACACTTCCTGTTCAAGTCTTGCGATTTTTCTACGAGCCTGGAGCACGTCGGGATGCTCGGGTCCCAATCGTTCTGAATCCGCTGCCAGCCCTGTACGTGCCTCCGTAAGCCGCTTCGAAGCTTCATCGGCATCGGATGTCTCCCCTGCCTCCTTCTCCAACGCTTCGATTTCCTGTTTCATCTTCACGATGTCAGGATGCTCAGGAGATAGATTCGCGGTGGCGCCGGCATATTCAGCACGCAGAGCGCGCAACCGTTCCGTCGAATCGAGAATACGTTCCCCCGTCACGGATAGGATGGGAGTATTCGGCTTCACTGTGGCCAATTCCCCTTCAAGATAGGTCTTGCGTTCTTCCAGGCTCCGAATCTGCTGATCGACATCCATCGATTCACGTTCGGCTTGATTCAGCAGTTGCTGATTCAACGGCATCAATTCCGGGAGCGCTCCCTTCGCGCGGTGTTTGAACGATGCGATACGTTCATCGATTTCCTTGATATGACGTGCAAGGTTTTCCGCTTCCTGCTGAAGGAACGACGTGGCTTCCTGCGCCTGTCGTTCACGGCTCTTCAAGTTCTCTCCCAAGAATAAGCTTGTCAGCTCATTGGCCACCTTCTGAGCCAATTCGGGAGTTCGGTTTTGATAAGACACGGTAAAGGCAATGGTTGCCTTAGTGGCATGTTGCGTACGCTTATCCACGACATCCGCGCTGATCACTTCAACTTCAATATCCTTGATGAATCTCTTCACAATCTCTTCTGCCGGTGTGTTTTTGCGAAGGTCCTGGTACAAATTAAATTGCTCGACCACTTTCCAGAGCGTTGTTCGACTCATCACTTGTTGTTTGATCGTCTCAATCCGTTGGTCGGCATAACTCGTAATGGTCGATCGAACAAGATCTGATGGAATTTCCTGTTCCTCGATCAGGATCGTGGCCGTGGACTTATACGTTGGCGGCCAGAGAAACGCCAAGAGCAACGACGCCATCAAAAGACCGAGGCTGGTGAGGAGGACCAGCTTGCGACGCCGATGAAACGCCGTGATGTAGTCCTTCACGCTCATGACTCGCTCGAAATGCTGTCCGGATCCTTGTGTCTGTCCCATAATGTTAATGAGAGAACGAGAGGTGCGAGGGGGAATATGTCACCATAAACGTGGTGCCATGAGATTCGGCCGCACTAATCGCAATGTCAGTATCGCGCCATCGATACATGTATGACACTTCTGCCCGCCACCATTCGAGAAACTGCCACGTCAACTTCGGTGCCACACTGACATACCGGCTTTCCGGAAAGATTGCTCCGATAGCCGTGCCTGCCTTTCCGGTCGTGATCATTCCAACCAAATTCAGCTCCAAGGCCAGAGTCTCCGAAACGCCATAGGTGCCGGAGACTTCGCCTCGATTCGTCTGAATTAAGAGTCCGAATCCACTAGGGCTCAGATCTCGAGCAAACGTAACTTGGACCATAGCTCGTTCAAACTTTTTCGTCATACTGGCCCCGGCCAACCACACGGTCTCATTGGCATCAAAGGAGCCGACGGGTGTCTGCGTCGTGGAGGACAAAAACCTGGGTCCGCCATAGACTGTTCCCGTCAACGATTCATCAAAGGCATGGGTAAGACTCATATTGATTCCTGGGAAATTGGCTCGAAATGGGAATGGTGAATCCGTTGTACGGAAATCCGTGTAGGATCCTAATAGTAGAATCTGGTCGCGCTCTGTCAACTGATACTGCAGTCCACCGGACCCACCCACCACCCGATGGTCAGCCAACCTGGCAGTTTCATACGTCGTGTCGGACAACTGTACGCTTGACTGAACTGACAACTTTTCCGTCACCGTTCTTGTCCACGTTGGATTAAAGGTCCACTGATTACGTTGGGCGAACTGCAGAACAACCCCGGTCGCCTGCAATTCACTGAGCAACGTATTGTCCCGGGTGAATCCTCCGTTGAAGCCGAAGAGATCCTTGTCGGTTCTATAACGCACCGACAAGGGAGCAAAGACGTTCGTAAACTGCCGATCCTCACCGCCGAAATACCCAACAATGTCTGCGGCGAGCCTACTACTGACGTCCAGGCGCTCGGTCTTACCGGAGAATTCCGTCGCGGGGGTAACCCAATACCCATAGGTGTCGTGATGGGGAAGCGGTGTCAACAATAGATTACTGTTGTAGACTCCCTTCGCCCCAATCGATGGAGCCAAGGACCACTCTGCTGCCTCGCTTTGGCCTGCCGTAGTGCATTCCAAGAGCCAGAGCAGCACCAAGAGCCGCCCGACGCCTCGCACATATCGATAGTGGTTACGACCTCGAGCCCCATCCCTTTCATGCATCGATTACGGCACCATGACGACGTCGCCGCGTTGGAGAAGAATATTCTGCTCCAAGTCTCTCCCTTTTCGAATATCTCCATAGCGGAAGGGAATGGCCTGCTGCCCCCCCCTCACTCGCCGCATCACTTTAATATCGTTTTCTCCAGCGAACGGAGTGAGCCCTCCGGCAAGACTGAGCGCCTGTAAGACATCAGTGTAATGGCCAATCACGTATTCACCCGGTTTATTGACTCGCCCAACGACATACACCTTGTAACTAGCCACTTTCGTCACAGCCACGGAAACATTGGGATTCGGTATATACTTCGTGAGGCGCTTGACCAGTTCTCCACGAATATCTTCAACTGTTTGATTCTCCGCTTGGATGTCTCCGACGAGGGGGAACGAAAACATGCCGTCCGGACGAACCACGACCTCGCGTGTCAACTGCTCATCTTTCCACACCGATACCAACAGGACATCTTCTGCACCGAGTCGATATCCCGGCTCAAATTGCGAGACCAGCGACGCAGGCATCGCATCTTCGGCATGAACGGGCATCACCGCTAGCACGACACCTATGATCAGTCCCCCACTCAGCATTGATCGAACTAAACGACCCATGGCTTCTTCTTTACCCCCTTAGCTGTGCGAGGGCCTGCTCGGCCTCTCGTCGCCCTTCAAATAGATCTGGACTTTTCAGTGCTCTGGAGAGGTAGGTGCGAGCCTCAGCTCGTTGACCGGACCGCAAGAATGCAATCCCAAGGTGATAATTAAGGATAGACATTTCTGGAGATTTCGCGACCGCATCTTTCATGAGACGGATCGCTTCCTCCTGTTGACCCATCTTGAATCGAACCCACCCGAGTGTATCGATGAACAACGGATGCGGTGCCTCCTTCTCAAACTCTCTGCTGAGACCGAAGGCTTTCTGCAAACTTGCCGGATCTCCTTTGTGATCGACAAGCAGCACAGCCAAGTTGTTCGCCGCCAACACGTTGTGCGGATTGATTCGCAAGGTGGCCTCATACGCGCCCATAGCCAGATCGAGCTGTCCTCTCTCGGACTGCACCGAGGCCAATAGCATATGCAACTCCTCGCTCTCGGCGTTCGCTGTAAGTGCCTCTTGTACAATCTGCAACGCCTCGTCAGGTTTCTTCTGAGACAATGCCACTGTGGCCCAATTGAGCCACGGGGTCACCCACTTCGGATTGACTCGAACTGCTTCCCTATAGTGGGATGCAGCCTCTTCGTGCAGCTGTGCACGAGACAAAATCTCCCCCAGGAGTCCGTGCGCGAAGAGATGGTTCTGATCGGTAGCCAGGATAGACTCCAGCCTGGTCTTAGAGCGGGCAGCCTGCCCTAACGCTACCTCCACCTTCACAAGCGACAGTAACGGCTCCGGCGAATTTGGAGCGACTGCCGTTGCTCGCTCGTAGGCCCGACTTGCCTCACTCAGGCGGCGTTGCGCTTCATAGAACCGCCCTTCAGCCACCAACGCAATAGCCTGATTGCCCCCCGACACCTGGCGAAGTCGTGTTAATGTTCTCTCCCCTTCCTGCCAATTCTTCGTCACCACATCCAACGTCATCAGCATGTCGAGCGCGGTAATATCATGAGGACGTTGCTTCAAGAGATCCTCGAGTCGCGCACGGGCCTGCTGGTGTCGTCCGCTTCGGCTCTCCAGCAATGCCAAGGATCGTTGGGCATCCACTTGGTCCGGGTACAGTGCCACTGCCCGTTCCAAACTGTCCTTTGCAAGATTGATATCACCGGCAAGTTGATACGCCTGGCCAAGCAGATAATGCACCGTGGCTAACTCTGGCCGATCATGCAGAACGGTGCGAAAGGCCTGGACCGCGTCCTTCCCGTTCCTTCTGGTCAACGCCATCCGCCCCGTGAGGATCAACCCTTCCGTTGATCGAGGGTTCTCTTTCAAGACATCCTGCACTTGACGTTCCGCGTCGATCTGTTTGCCGGCACGGAAATCCATCTCCGCCAACTTCACCTTAGCTTCCAGTCCAGCCGGCTTCTCGTGGTATTCACGGACCAAGGCAGCATACTGATCGCGCGCCTTGGCCTCCTGGCCCATCCTCTCATAGAGCGCAGCAACTCCAAATTGAAGTTGGCTCGCATACGGTAACTGCGACGTGGCCTCCAAGAGTACGCGTTCAGCGGACGAGAGATCGTTCCTATTGACAAAGAACTCTGCCAATACAAGTCTGCGCTGCTCACTGTTTGGGTCACGCGCCACCGCATCACGAAGCACGATTTCCGCCTGACCATAGGCGCTTTCCTTAACATAGAACTGAGCCAGTCTCAGCCGGTGATCAAGCGACTCCGGCTCGACGTCGATCATCCGGCGAATCACTCTCTCCGCACCGGCTGAATCATTGGCTCTCGTCAATACCGCATTCAAACTATTCAGGAGATCGAGATCAGCTGGATGTGCCTTTAAGGCGGATCGCAATACGTTCTCGGCATCATGATAGCGCTGACGCTGGCCGTACAACGTCGCGAGAAGAATCGCAACGTCCGGTTCCGCAGGAAATTCTCTGGCCAGTGCCTCCGCCTTGGGAATCGCTGGAAGAACGGCTGCGTCCGAGACCACCTGTGAGGCAATCTTTAGCGCCTGCGCCTGAGCATGGCCGGGATTGCCCCTGAGCACTGCCTCTGCCACTTCCACTACACGATCGGTCAAACGCGCTTCCAGGTAGTATTTGCCCAAGGCAATCAACGCCGCGGTATGATCAGGACTCAGTCGTACGGCTTCCTGATAGAGCTGCACCGCATTGCGCCAATTTTTTTCCTTCTCTTCAACTCGAGCAAACAAAACGTAGGCATCCGGATCCTTGGGATCAATTTTCAATACATTTCTCAGTGCCACCCTTGCCTTGGGATAATTGGCGGCATCCATGTACTCAGTTGCTCGGGCGAAATATTTCGCCTTCCGCTCTTCCGGACCGCCGCACGCGGTCACGAGGACGGCTGCGAGAAGCATGATGCCGACCATCCCGCTCATATTGACACTCCGCCCACGACGATCATGCAGCTGCCCAACTTTCATGCTTGTAGGTTATTACGTAACGTGCTCCGCTACAACAAAATCCGAATTCCCAACCCGAAGAGAATCCAGAGCGACACAAGTCCCAACTGCCTGACCCGAGTGGAAAACGCGTGAAGGAGCAACTCGAAGGAAAAGAAGAGCACGAGCAATTTGGCGGCAAACATACCCAAATGCGAGGCATCCGCGCTGACCCCGGGAAGCAGCGGAAACGTCACGGCCAAGAATACCATCAAATAGTCGAGCGGTGTCGTCTGGAAGCGGCTCTCCTGATTGAATCGAAGACTAAGAAGCACCATGACGGCGGCGACGACAAAAAAAACGTTGTGCGCCATTGCGACAGCAGAAACAGCACCTATCCGAGAACCCTCACAGACATAGAGCAAGAATGTGGTCCCAACATAAAGCCCTCCTCGCACAAAGTAGGGAGCCACCTGCGACGAGCAGGAGAGTCCGATCAGCACCACCGCAAACAGCACGATGGAGACATACCCCACGTCGTTGGGAACCGAGGAGGGCAGAAATACCAGCGCAATCAGAAACAACGGAACAGTCACCGCCAGGAACTGGATCGGCACATCCGTCAGCCAAGGACCGTTGACGAATCTGGCGATGGTAGCATTTGCAAACACATGGCCTGCTCGAGAAGTTGGAGCGGAAAGGAGCCCTCGTCCCGCCGCAATAAACAGTATTAAGACCAAGAACACGAGTGTCAGATAGAGCGGAACAATGAGTGTGTCGGACTGCCAGCGTAGCAGATAAGCCACCCCCAACATGCCAGCTTGTATCAGATAGATCACGGTCACGGCTTCATAGTGCGTGAGCCCCACTTTAAGTAATTTATGATGGATATGAGCGCGATCCCCAACGAATGGCGATCGCCCCTCAGCCAACCGCTGCGCCGTGACTCCGAGCGTGTCCAAGAACGGCAATCCCAATAGAAATAATGTGAGGCTAGGGCTGAAGGGACCACGGGATGAGTCTGTCAGCAAGACGGCCAGCACACCCATCATAAATCCCAAGAGTTGGCTACCTCCGTCCCCCATGAAGATACGGGCGGGATAGGTGTTGTACCGCAGAAACCCCAAGATCGCTCCAAGAAAGGGAACAGCGAGCACGAGAACCGTCGAGTCTCCAGAAAGATAGGCCAGATAGGCGATCCCACTGAGCGTGAGAAACGACAGTCCACCAGCCAGACCATCCAAACCATCTGTCAAATTGACGGCGTTGGACACGCCGATCAGGAAAACCACCGTCACAGACATCCCGATCCATGCCGGCACTTCCACATCGGGGAGAAAGGGAAGAGTGGTAAACCAGATATCTCCGCCTAATACTACAGCAAGAGCCGCGCACAGCTGTCCGACTACTTTGGTTCTATAGCCCAGATCAACGCGGTCATCCCATACACCGAAGATCACGATAATCCCACATCCTGATAACACCGAGAATGTTGTGATATCCTTAGGCCCCCACCAGGCAATCGAGGCGCATGCACCGACGGCAAATGCGATCCCACCGATCCGTGGCACCGCATGCGCATGAACTTTCCGGCCTCCCGGTTGATCCATGATCTGGAAGCGTTCTGCCACAATCCGTAAGAATGGAATCAGAGCCATGCAGACCAGCAAGGCAGTCATGGAACTGAAAAAGAGTTCATTCAGCATTGGTACGCTCGCTCATCAGGTACAGGGTTGTTTAGTCCGGCACAAACCTCGGCAGCTCTCCCCCAACTGCTACGGCAAATTCCTGGAGACGTTGGTCGACTGTGGATTCGGATTCACCAGGGCTGACAAGCGCAGCTAACCTTACCAGCGCTCCGTCAGTCCGCTGCCGAGAAAGCCCGTCCCACAATAAGTACAGCTTGACCAG
Source organism: Nitrospira sp. (assembly GCA_019636945.1). GTDB lineage: Bacteria > Nitrospirota > Nitrospiria > Nitrospirales > Nitrospiraceae > Nitrospira_D. Next base: position 13,295 of record JAHBWO010000015.1, read on the forward strand.
ATATTCGCTCGTGAGCTGACGCTCACGTTGTTTAAACCAATATAAAACAATTTGCTTTTGATCCCCTTTCTGAATGACCGCACGATTGGCCCACAACGGCTGCATGGTCGGATCCGAGACCGGTAATTCGGCTTGTGTCAATGAGGCAATTTCCCAACCACCACCTGGCAGGCAGCTTTGAGGTGAATGGGCAGACTGTCCTTTCCGTTGTGACCGATAATAGGCAGCATAGAAATTCACCTGCTGCTGCGGACTCAATCGATAATCCGCGAGAACATAATCGTCAAACCGAAGGGTATCGATGTACTGCTGTTCGAGCGGATAGGTCTGGCCACGCCACCCGCTGATTTGCATCGGGAAATCTACAAAGGCGGTTCGGGGAGGAGGACTTTCCTCACGATCCATAAGCAGAGTACCGAACAATGTACATGGCGCAAACAGCGCCACACTGCATAAGTAGGCTGGCCCTGGGGAAAAGATCCGGTTGGGGAGAACATTCACCTCCCCCTTCACGACGGTCTCCACTTCCTGAGTCTTCCATTTCAAATGTTCGCGCAACGATCGCCCTGGTGTCTCTGTGCCGAGTCTTCCGAGCCATGCCACTTCGAGGATCAGCAACCCAAAGCTGACCATAAAAATGACCCATCCCTCAAAGAGATGATAGAACCCTTCTGCTGCACCTTTCCCATAGAGCTCGACCAAGACGCCGATCATGCCAATCCGGAACCCGTTAATCAGTATTGAGATGGGGACGGCAGAGAGTACTAAGATGACTCGCTTCCACATCCTGTCTTTGAAGAGATAAGCGCAGAGCAACGCAAGCGAGAGCAGAGGAAGCAGATAGCGAATCCCACTGCAGGCTTCGACGACTTGCAGCTGAACCGGCCCGAGATCGATGACATTACCTTCACGAAATGCCATCACCCCAACAAGTTGGAGACAGCCGACACCGAGCGAAGACGACCACAATTGAAGTTGGCTTGACAGATTTGCATAAAAAAACGTGGGAAGCGGGATCGCCGTCAGGAGATAGCCGAGGGGGAACGCAATCGTCTTCGTTCCACGAATCCCAACGAGAGTCATCGCCAGTCCAACCAGTACGATCCATAACGAAAGGTGCAAGACGAGAAAGAGCGTCGAGAGTTCACCGACCACATAGAGAAGGAGACCAAGACCAATAACAGCCAGGCCCCACCATGATTGGTCTCTTGGCAGTTGAGACAACCGATGGCGGGATTGCCAAATGAGGAACCCTGAAATAAGAGGGACGAACAATCCATGACTATAGTCTTCACTCCCTAACCACCGACTGATCAGAAACACAAGACTGTCGGCATAGAGATAGCCAAGAAATGCGATGATCACGACCGACGAAACACATAGAGCTCGGGTGCTGGCCATAAGGCAGATTCACTCACTCAATAATGATGAATGGATCAAATAAATAACGCCGATCCGAACAAGCGGGGCGAAACCTGATTGTCTATCGGAACCGATTCTCTGTCGATTGATTTCGGAGAAAGAGCGGGCTTGATACCTATGTAGAGGTATCAAGCCCCAGCAGTCGGAAACGAGGGAATCGTCTAGACCTTGGATGTACGAAGATTTCGCAATCCGCCAGCCCCCAGCCCCACCAATGAGATCAGCCCCGCACCGAACAGCAGCACCGCCGCCGGCAACGGCACGGCCGTGAGGCTGCTGATATTCCCTACATAGGCGCCGGGAACACCATCCGCATCCTCAAAAAGAAGTCGCCACCTCGCACTCCCGCCGTTCAGGCTGCCCAAACCGGGAGGATCCTGAACGTTCAGATTCAATCCTCCTCCAATCTGGTTTAGGCGAAGACCAAAACTAAATGGGGTGCTGCCATCAGAAAGGGAATCACCGCTAGCGGCAGTAACTAATTCCCATCGGTCACCAATGCCGCCTCCTAATGGAATATTCTTCGAAATCGTGACAGCATTCGCACCTGCTGAGAACGATGACGTGTAGAGAAGCTGTGGGCCACTAGGGCCCAGAAACCTCAGATTGAAGTTGTAATCCTTTACCGTGCCGTTGAAGACACCACCGCTCCCGACCGTCGAGCTCTCATATTTAAACAGTCCGTCAATTTGAAACGAACCAGTCGAGTCACCGTCGAGATTGCCGGCAAAGGAGTATGTCATCAATGCTGCTTGGGCTGCCGTGACTGGAACCGAGAGGACACATATCGCTGCAGCCGAAAGCATGAATCCTCGCCTAAACCATTGTTTCATCATCTGCATACCACGACTCCTGTTAAAGGTTTTCGAATGGTTACTCTATTAGAGACATGTAGGAATGGATACCTGACTAGCAAACCTCGGGCCAACCGATAAAGCTCATATGTCTCTGAAAACTAAGGCGGCAAACAAGTGTGGATCGCCGTCCATGTGTCAACATTCCTGCAGTTGCGTTCAAATCTGTAACGGGGCTGGATCGAGCGGTAAAATTTTCCTACTATTCTGCACCTGGCCAAACATGCGTTGCTCTGCACAGCAATACCTTGCTCCTGAACGATAGAACCTCCACACCAACAACATCCATTCGAACAATTCACCACTACTTGAGCCATCCCTCGAGCACCTTTGTCTTGAACTCGAATATCTCAAGCCATGAAACCCCTGGCACAAGGTTATCGAGCAGGAATCGACACTCTTCCAGCCTGAAGGGCGGACCTTCCGCAAACCATCTCAGTCACGGAAGCGAGTTTTCTGGCCAGAACGATACGATCAAACTGTTCCATCACAAACCTTCTTCCGTTCCTACCTAATCGCTGACACAGCTGCGTGTCGCGAGAGAGTTCCAGCACACGAGTAACCAACTGATCAGCATCTTCGGGCTCAATACAGTGACCAGCCTGAGCAGCCCGGAGCAAGTCCGCACTCTCTCCCTCTACACCTAGAACGATCGGTTTCGCCATGGCCAAACTTTCAAAAATCTTTGAAGGGATAACGGTCTTAAACAAATCAGACTTCTTGAGGAGAACAAGACTGACGTCTGAAAGAGCCCACAGCTCCGGCATACGGCTCTTCGGTTGCTGATCAAGCATCATCACGTTCTTAAGTCCCATCGCGTCTCGCATCCGAACAAGCGTCTGCCGTTCAGCTCCATCGCCAACCATCAAGAAGACAATGTTTGGGGTATTGCTCAGTCGACGAGCTGCGTCCAAAATTGTTACCAAATGGTGAGCCATACCATGGGTCCCGAAGTAAGACGCAACAAACTTTCCTGTGAGTCCAAGTTCTTCGGCAAGCCCGGATACACCGTCAACCGGTCTATACTGAGCGAGATCCACACCATTCTTCACCACGGTAATCTTGCCCGCCTCAATCCCCTTGCCTAACATGTACGCTTTGAACGAATCGGTCACAGGAACAATGTGGTCTGCGTTTCGATAGGCAAATCGTTCCATCCATTCCAGCATCTTAATGACTGCCTGACTCTTGATCGCCCCTACGGCAACGATTGATTCCGGCCAGAGGTCACGGATCTCCAGCACCCACGGAATCCTCCTCATCTTGCCGACGAAGTACCCGGCGAGACCATTAAAGAATTGTGGAGAGGTAGAAAGAACGACGTCTGCTTTCGGCAGAAGAAGTGAGAGAACGACCGCAGAACACATGTACGATATGTAGTTCAGGGATCGCTTGAAGAAGCCTTCATTCGCCGTCACGAAGGTCCAAACCCTGATTACAGTGATTCCGTCTTTTGTTTCCCGTTGATAGAGCCGATTACGGTAACCCTCGTACACTCGTCCTTGAGGATGGTTTGGTGCACACGTGACAACGGTCACGTTGTGTCCGTCTTTCACCCATTGTCGGCAATGTTCATAGGTTCTCGTTGCCGGTGCGTTCACCTCGGGCGGGAAGTAATGTGACAGGAAGAGAATCCGCATGTCTGTATGACTCAGTGTAATGAGCCGACGTCTTTGTGATTCGGTAACTCAACTGAAGAGGAAGTTCTCCCGAACAAGAAAAGGCTATCATGGGATTCTTGTAGCTCAAACCAAACTCGGGGAAATAGCATCCCAGTCCAACCATAGCCTGACAGATGCTCAACACTTCGATGATTGCAATACAGTTTCCACATCGCTCAACCCGAAAGCTCTCATCTCCCGATCTTGCGATTGTGAAATCAGGATGAATGTGGATGATGGTCTCCATCTGATGAATTCCTGTTCCTGTCAGTTCATCTGTGACGTCCCAACTCCCCGGCTCGTGGTAGCGGATACGCCTGTGATGAATCGGCCTACCCGCCAATCTCCTATATCCGTCATGGGCTCCCTCAAACAGAACTGCCCCATCCTCCGTCTTGTCGATACGACTCTGGATTGGCCTTGCCCGTCGTGCCACCCGAAACACACCCCATATTTCAGATTGTTCATTGCCATCGACGATGACCGTATTGTGAGCCCTCGTGCTTCTCGCATAGGCCCGTTCCCAACTTGGCTCATAATCAAACACGCCGCTATCAACAACAACTCGCTGTCCATCAATCGCAAGCTCATAACTCAGAGTATCGCAATGCGCATGGCCAGGCTGGTAGTCAGGACCAATCGCCCCACAGTCAATGATGATCATGTCATTTTCCTTACGGCAAGCATAATATCCGCTCGCCGAAAACGCAGTGACCGTCAGACTCGTCGATTGCGGTGGCTGCGTGTATCCAATCACCCGTTCAGCGTATTCAAATATCTGAGACGGAGTAGGAGCAATACCGAATGCCGAATCGTTGAAGAGAGGGATACCTCCGTCTGGCAGACAGATGCCGTTTAAAAAGTCCAGAGCAGTCGTCAGTTTGCCGATAAACTCGTTGGTGATCTCACATGAGATCACTGAGGGTGAGTTCTTGGTGAGATTCAAGACATCGAGATAGTCAACCACACAGATGGAGTGGTACAGAGGGCTTCGCTCAAAATGTCCTCCATCGGCAAGAAACTGTTCCTCAATTTCCTCCTTGAGAATCTCTAAACCTTTTCGAAACCACCGCTCCCCATCAGCGCCATGGAAATAGAAGCCAGCAAAAAACAACGCCAGGCCATTCTTGAGATAGTGATTCGCCAAGATGTGGTATTCGATGTTCTGTTCCAGCCACATGGCCTGTTGATAGAGGCTTTGCTCCCACTCACGTCGCAGTGCTCCTTCACTGTGCTCTTCGAGACGAGCACCCGTCGGCAATAGAAGGAACTTTATCCAGTTCACTATCCTGAGCGAGACTGTATAGGCCTCCCACGCATCCTCCGTGCCTGGCGGGTTGTGCTGAATCCAATCCCCAACGAGGAAACACTTATTTTCAAATGAACGCTGTGGATCATGGAGATAGTCAAAATAGTGCAGGTTATAGCGCCAGAGCTTCGGCATGTCCTTGCAAAGCCAATCAGCACTTTCCGACGGAATGCACTTTGACTGCCTCAGGAAACAGAAATGCGAATCGTCTCCGGTTGGCTTCGATACTGAAATACCAGGAAGCATTGAGCCGACGCCAAGACGCCTTCCGGCCGTGCCCATTTTGGTTACAGACTGAAACTGTGGAAGAATTCGTCGGTGAAGAAAGTACGCGACCTGTGAAGGACGAAGATACGCGAGCGTCCTAGCATAGAGGCCCAAGCACTTCATGAATAGAAGGCACCTATGTGAGTGAGTCCACAATATCAAAGGTGACTTGCGTAACCTCTACGAGGTCGTCCCAAGGAATTGGAGAGCATTCGCCTTGACGAATTGCATTCACAAAAGCGGCAACGCAAGCCGTCTGTCCCTTGTCCTGGCTCCACAGGTTCATTGTTTGAAACTCGGACCAACCGTAACCACGGAGTTTTCTGAAGTTGTCTAGCTGCAGCACCTTACCACCACAAAATACCTCAAGCTGCTCTTTGGGGAACGATTTGTGGCCATTGGAGAAATAGTGGACGGTGCCGATCGATCCGTCCGCGAATCGTAGTGTCGCGGTCACACTGTCTTCGCCCGCCGATGTCGCCTGCACGCCAACAATCGACGAAGCAGCAAGAAATCTGAGCAGATCGACAAAATGGCAGCCTTCCCCAATGATCCGTCCTCCCCCGATCAGTCGGTCCTGTGTCCAATGGTCACGGGGAATACGGCCTGCATTGATCGTCATCACAAAGATCTTGGGTTCCGTCACTCCATTTAGCAACTGTTTCATGCGCTGGACTTGCGGGGCAAACCGACGATTGAACCCAACCATCATGAGCGGAGGCGATGCCTGTTGCCTGATACAGGCTTCATAGATCTGGCAGAGTGTCGTCAATTCTTCCCGCGTGATTGCTAACGGCTTTTCAAGAAACACATGCTTGCCCGCCTTTAAGGCTTCAGCAGCGAGTGCTGCATGGCTATCGTGCCTCGTCGCGATGATGACAGTATTGTTATCCGGAGATTCAATTACAGTCCTACTATCGCTCGTGATTTTAGAAAATCCAAACTTGCTTCCCGCATGAGCAGCACTCACACCTGTGCTACTCGCAACCGTTCTGAAGGCGACTCCTGTCTTCTTAAAAGCCGGCAACAGCACTTGCGTAGCATAGTTTCCTGCCCCAATGCATCCGACGACCGGAGTAGCAGGAGAACGTTCCCCCTCGAGCGGTTCCTCCAATCTGGCAATCGTTCTTTGCAGTAATCGACTGTGAGAAAACGCATCTGATTCAGGATATTGCAAAATAATCCCGAGCGAGGGAGCTCGACTCGCAATCAAATCATAGGCGGTCGTAGCCTCGTCAAAATGGATTCGATGTGAGATGAGCGCATCTGTCTGAAGACGGCCATCAGCCAACATATCGAGAACAGCCTCAAAGTTACGTTGCTCCGTCCAGCGAACGTAGCCAATAGGATAGTCCTGTCCATTGTCCTCATATGAGCTGTCATAACGCCCAGGGCCGTAGGAGCAAGACACCTGAAAACTGAGTTCCTTTTCGTAGAAATCTGCGCGGGACAGTTCCAGTCCTGTGACTCCGACAAGCACAATGCGTCCTCGTTTTCGGCACATTTGCGCAGCTTGATGCACCGGCTCATTGCTTTTTGTGGAGGCTGTGATAATCACCGCATCCACACCCCTCCCCCGAGAAAACGCCATCGCCGCGCTAAGAGGGTCAGCATTCTGGTTCAGATCAACCGTTTCTGCACCGAGCTTCTGAGCGAGAGCTAATTTACTTGCGTCGTAATCCAACCCCAGCACTCGACACCCATGGGCCTTCAACAACTGAACGGTCATTAGCCCAATCAGTCCTAGACCCGTCACCACCACAACCTCACCCAGCGTGGGTTGAATCAACCGGATCCCTTGTAGTCCGATCGCACCGATCACGGTGAACGCAGCCGCCTCGTCACTCACGCAATCCGGAACCTTCGCACAGAGGTTCTTAGGAACACAGACGACCTCAGCGTGCTTTCCGTTTGAGGACACTCGATCCCCGACTGAAAAACCAACGACTCCTTGGCCAACCTCCAGCACTGTCCCAACGTTGCAGTACCCCATCGGTAACGGTTGGTCCAGCTTGTTGCGCACGGCCTCAAGTGTCGGCAGGATGCCATCGGTCTTCACTTTGTCCAGCACCATCCGAACTTTCTCCGGCTGCTGACGGGCTTTATCGAAGAGATTGGCCTTGCCGAATTCGACGAGCATGCGCTCTGTCCCTACCGATACAAGAGACCTCGTTGTTTTGATCAGAAGATGGGCCTCTCTGATCTTCGGACTTGGAATTTCGGCGATGTTGGTGATACCAGAGGCAAGATTCTGCAATATTTGTTTCATGACAGTTCACTCACCACAAAACGAAGCTTTCCCGTTTGACTGCGTTCAAGAGAATCGACATATTCCAACCTAATTGCAATGCTTCGTCCTACACGTTTGTATGCTTCATCAAGAAGACGTCGTTCATCATCAGGACCATACCCTTTTCTTTTTACAACCTTGAAGATGATTCTTTCTCGGTCTGGTTGGTAAATCTGAGCTTCCCTAATCTGAGTTAGATCTTTGAAAATATGATCCAGCCTTCCCAACCGGACTCCTGACGGAAGTATGACATAGTCCTCCTTCCTGCCATCAATGGACTCCACCACTCGGCCAGATATCCGGCAGGATGGGCTCCCGCTCGGAAGGCGCACACGATCGCCCGTGTCGTACCGAATTAGCGGAAAAGCGTGATTACTCCAATTGGTTCCAACAATTCTATACACATTGGACTGCTCTTCTACCGGCAGGAATTCTACGAGTGCGAAGTCTTCATCCACATGGAGGTGACCCTCTGGACATTCAGAGATATTTGCAACGGACTCCGCCTGTCCGTAATGCTGGCGAACAGGGCAGCGAAAAGCCTTTTGCATCAACTCCTTTTGTTGCGGAAGCAAGTTCTCTGCGCCAGTCGTAACCACCGTTGGCGTTCTCTTTAGCGGTCTTCCTCTTTCCAAGAGATACCCGGCAATGAGCGAGAGCAACGAGGGATAGCCATGGAGCCAAGAGGGCGCATACTTATCGAGTGCCTCGAGATACACCTCGGCCGTGGCGGGTGACAGATGATATCCGCTAAATAGAATCTGTCGGCCAGGATAGTTGAGTCTCCAGAATGGTGGAGCAGACTGCGTCAAGGGGACGACCGATCGACCACCAAAATACCCACACCACATATCTTGAGTCAGACCGTGCCATGCTCGATATCGCCACCAGACAGCCCATCGCTCCTTCTCTGCGGTCGACGTTTCATAAAACACCAAGCCGCTGCCGGTCGTCCCACTCGTATGGCTCGATAAAAGGCGATCCTTTTCAATGCCAGGATTTCGAATCATCTCCGCGTGCTCTTGCACTTCCGTCTTTGTCAAGACTGGTAGCTTCTTTACTTCATCCTCTAGATTCTCAACCGACGCGTTGACCCCATACCGCTCACATCGTTCTTTCCAGAATGGGGAACAGAGAGCCGCTTGAACGTGAGCTTGCAGACGAACCCTTCTGAGCTGCCTCTGCTCCTCTAATCGCCATCCTACACGTCCATCTAATGTCTTCTGGATTTTCCAGAACTCATGGTTATATCTACGGGTGGACAGTCTCCAACCCTCAACGGAGCAAGCCACATGTTGGAGGGTAATAGGAAGGGACTTGTACACATCCTCGGTAGTCATTGGTCGGTCTCTTGACAGAAACTCGAAGACCTAGATAGCGTCATTCTTGGGACCATCCACGAATCCAAGACCCAAACACCCCTGCTTCCTAATCGTACATTAGATGGTCGTGACACACTGCACGCGTGCCCAAGGGGATTCGTATTCCGCGCACTGTTGGACGGTTCTGATATTCACCTTCGTCAACGCAAACCACCCTTCAGCTGGGTCGCCGATGCAAAACAGACCAACAAATGTCGCCCCTTCACCCATACATCTCTCAGTTTATTCCCAACGTAAGAACGAGAATCCTGATACACGGGAAGGAGAATTTTCTTTCGACGGTGGCGCTTGAACCATTTCACATATTCGTGGTGCTCCATCCCACCAAACGGCGTCAGCTCGGCGATGGCTACAGATTCTCGCAACACCTCCGACGACTCGTAGTCAACAGCACCAGTCCTTCGATTGTACGAAAACCAATGACAATTCATTTCCTGAGTAGGGAAGATCCATTCAAATGCGAGCTGGCGCAGAGCGAAATCAGGGAATCGAACATTTCGGCCAAATATCTGACCTTCTGGAAAAAACCAATTGCCGAGCCCATACACAATGGGCATGTTCTTGTACAATTCGATCCCCTGGACACAATGGCTGTGGCATCCCACTACAGCGGAAGCTCCATGATCGATTGCCATGTAGGCAATTTGACGATGCATCGGTTGGGGATAGAGCTCCAACTCGTAGTCCCAGTGCATGAGCAAGACAATCGGCTTCCCTGGAAATGCCTTTCGTGCGTTCTCAATACCGACAAGGACTGTATCCCAGGAAAGTGGGTTGACACCGGCCCTATTCAGAGATGCTATCCGACATCCAATGATGTCCCAACCGAAACTTAAAAACACAACATCACCTTCTGCATCCTCTAAAAGGACGGGGCGTGACGCCTCTTCTAATGAATCGCCTGCACCACATGATAGGATCCCGTGTTCGCGTAGCAGTTGAATTGTCATCCGCGGAGAACGATCGATATCGACAATATGGTTGTTCGCAAGTGAGACCAAACGAACGCGATTTCTCTGGAGGTAGGCCAGTACGCGCTGATCATTGTATAAGTGTGTGCCGCGAGGCTTCACACCCGCGTGAAGAATGGCCCCCTCAAGATTCGCAACAACCGTGCTCGCACCAAAATACCGTTCGGTCAATGGCGGCTCCCCACATGCCCCCTTTGGAACAGCTATATCTCCCACAAAAATCATGTGTCGCCTGGATTACCTTTTAGTGGTTCAGAGGCTCGGCTTGGTCATTTCTACGAAACGGCTTTCCCTGATTGTTGAATCGATAATACAAGTCCTCAATGCAGTTCCTGTACAGCTCATACTTCATCTCTTGGTTTGGCAACAATCGAAGGATGCGTTTACCCTCTGCCACCAAAGACTTCCATAACCCCTCATCCTCGCAGAGCCTCCCGATTGTATGCGCAGCATCCCTTGCATTCATTGGTTCAAAATAGGCACCCGCTGCTCCACACACATCCCTCGCGAACCTTAGATTTGTCGTCACAATGGGAAGGCCCATCGCCATGGCCTCTGGGTAATTTGCGGAGAAGGTCTCTAGGACTGAGGGAAGAAAGAGCATATGGCAGGTTTGATACAATTCAGGGCCTCGGCTGACTGGAACAGGCCCCACATTGACGATCCGATCGTCTACGCCAAGCGCAGCAGCCTGTGAGAGAATCTTCTTGAGGCCAGAACTCTCCGCCGGCAATGTCAGGACAAACTTGACCTGACGACCCGGGCAACGAATCTGGAGTTCCTTGGCAACAGCCGGAATGATCTCAAGATTCTTGTGCTTATAATAGGCAGACAGGCAGAGAATATTTAGAGTCCCATAGAGCGATGGTCTCTCTGCAATCGCTTCTGAACGTATGTATTGATCGGCACAATTATTTGGGACCACTGTGATGTTCTCTTCTGGAATACGCAGTCTTCTGACCAACCCTGTTTTTGCAGTCACGGATTCCGTAACCCATGCATCCGCCCTTCTGAACATCAGTGCTTTATACAGGATAGTTCCCAACAATTTAGTGGCCTCAACGGGGCTACGTACCGTCCGCCATGCCCATTGATCTCCATGCGTCACCCACCCATCTGCGACTCCACAGAGATGTAGAATTTCAATATCTGCGTACGCAGGGCCAAAGAACGTGAACACAAGATCAGGCTTAACTGCTTTCACCAGCGCTTGAAGCGTCTTCCGGCTTCGATTGCTTCTTGCCGGAGATTCCTTGATGACCGACATCTGTTGTGATTGAGGCATTCGACCGGCCCCCTGAAGTTCCGCCGCTACGTTCGGTGACATCACAAAATACCATCTAATGTGATCAACTTTGGTGAGGGCTGTACCAATAAACGCCACCGCCGCTTGCAACGCTCCTCCCTTTATAAGGGTTGAACAATTAAGCAGAACGTGCAAGACACCCCCTCCACTCAGGCTGTTTGCATGTGTGTACGACGCTGAAGTCTCTGATCGCCGTTCGTATGAGTACGGCACTCACTTGCGCTCAAGCCATTCTCGAATGCAAGACACCTGCGGCAAGATCATGATTGGATGTGGCATGCGTGAGCGAGCGTGATGGATAAACGCGGCTAGGTGCTACTAAATGAGCATGTGCCTTAACAGTTCGCTTCATCTGCGCGAAAGAGTATGGACACCTAAATGCAGAACCCGCGGTTCCATTCTGATTGCCTTAGGCTACGGCCTCGGGCACCGCTCTGGATATAGCGGCCCTGAATGCCTCGAGATCCTCTCCTTGAGGTTTCCATGATGCTGGTTTCCGACAAATCACCAACAGGCCGCTCCCCAATGTGGGAACGATCGAAGTTAGCATCAGATAGAATTCCCGTAAAGGAGTCCGCAATTTCTTGCAAGCGAGATGTTCAAATGTACGTTGTGTTAGAATTTCGAAACCTGCCGCCTGACAGATGAAGGCCGCCTCACTCAAGGTGTATTCGCGCACATGTCCCCGCCACTGCCCGGACGAATAGTAGAACGCATCAATGGATGGGTAATTAGTCCGCCCTAACAGAACCGAGAGCCGCTTTCTGAGATTCACCGAGTTTGGCATTGCGATGACAAGCAATCCATCTCGACGCACGAACCTGCCCATCGTGTTGAGTAAGCCGCGAGGTGACTCGTGAAGATGCTCTATGACTCCAAGCGCACACACCACATCAAAAGACTCTGGCTCAAATGGGATGGCGTAATCGGTGGCTGTCTGATGACAGAACTCAATTCCCGTCACGGCAGCAAACTCCTTGATTTTGTCCGCATTGTTATTTCTTTGATGCCACGGGTCAGTGAGATCATCTGCGGCACAGCACTGGAACCCTAGAAGCTTAAACATCGCCGTCTTGTCCATTGGGCCACTCCCAATATCAAGCAAACGCCTATGATCAAAATCCGGTAGATACTTACGCAGCTCTCGGACAATCACGGTGATCTCTTCCAGCATTGATCGATCACAGTAGCCGGGAAACGGGAACATCGTCTGAAGTTTCTCAAAGATGTTACGAAGCACCTGATCAGTTACCGCATTCATGTAAGCCCCCTCATCACACACACGATCATTGGACACATTTTGCCTTCCCCACTCACCTTACAGCCCCCACGCGTGCAACCAGAACGCTCGGCACGAGAACACTTGTTCCATCACTCCTGTAATAGACACAACTTCTTTCGAGTTCCTTCCCTGCGGCCTTGCAAGATCTCATTCACTGGATCGATGCTACCGCCTTCCGGAATTACCTGAGCTTCATACGTCCTTTGCAAACTGCACAATGTAGCCCCCCCTAAACCGAAGCCCAGAGTTGTGACGATCGAGTTGGCAAATACATCCGCGGTATTTGACCAGAACATTAGACAAATCATCCACATGCCAAAAAACAACGCCCCGGATGCTGCAGGAGACCCATTGTGGTTGCGATAGAAATACCAGGCTCGAGTAACCATCGTCAGATAAGCCAGGATTATGGTCATAGCAATCAGAAGCCCCACTTCTCCAGAGAGTCTGATGAGTGAACTCTCACCCAGACCCTCCAGCTTGATTCCTTCATACACCAGAGTGCCGCCAAAACTACGCGCTCCGAAAGTAAAATACCCCAATCCCTCTCCTGAGATGAGATGGTCTTCCATTACGGTCTGGATCGGGAGCCAGAGATTTCCTTCCAGCCGGATAGGGATTGCCGTGAGAACACTGGCGAACCGCTCATAGACGGCAATTGCCATGTCTGGCTTTGCAACCCAGGCCCCGGAGAGTCCACTAATGATGACCAGGCTCAGAACTAGAACCTTCCAAACACCTGCGCCATGCTGTCGGGTACACACAACCACAATACTGATGGAGAGGACGAGAAATAGAAGGGCTGCCCTCTGGCCAGAGATCAGGATTACGGTCAAATCAAAAAGCATGAGCGCATACGGCCCTGCCGAGCGCCTTACGCCTGAAAACAACAGATAGCACCATTTGAAGAGGACGAGGGTAAAGATGACCTGTCCGAACTTGCCGGTATGGGTAAAAATAGAGGTCGGCCGAAACATACCGGGGATCAGAACCCCTTTATCTGTTGTGGCAAAGTCCCCGACTCCCAGCGCCGATGTTCCCCAAACCGCGTTGATGGGGTGATCTTTACCCAACGCAATCTGCGTGATCGCCATAATACCGATGATCACGATCCAGATATTGACGCAGGAGAATATGCCCTCATAGCCGTTTTCGACCACGGACAAATATCTGGCCGACACCAGCATATACACCAACGGCAGAAACGTTGCTCGCAATCCCACCCCATAGACTCCTATATGGTTTCCACTCATTGCATGATTGACTGCCGTGACGGACAGAAAGACTCCGCTCAACACGAAGAATGCCATCGGAACGTTTTTCACCTTTAATCGACCTTGAAGGCCAATGGCGATCAGGGTCATCAATACCAGTACATCTCCGCCTAAGAAGACGAGATCCGAGTGAATCAGGTATTTCCTGACAGTCTCTTGCAGTAGAGGCACATTCAGGACGAATAGCAGCCACCAATGGCCCATACTCAATACTTCCGCCTCACTTTTCGTTTACCCTTGATGCAGCTTCATCGACCAGCTCGGCCATATATTCCCACCCAGAACATAGCGTGAGGACACGTACACATACCCCATCAGTAAGGACACTTCCGTCACGATCCTGCTCAGGATGGCTCCGTTGATTCCATAGTGAGCGATGAGTACGTAGGCAGAGGAGACACCGATGCATGTCGAGACAACTTGGCAGTACAGTCTATACTTCCCATACTCTCCGGACATGAGTGCGCTTTCCACGCTGCTTGAAACAAATCGCAGTGCGATACAAGTGGACAAAACGGAGAGTATTTGACCGGACTCACTAAATTTTTCTCCGAAGAATAACTTCACAAGCAACGCTCCCCACCAGTACGTGGCGACGGTGCATCCAATTCCCAAGATGGTCATGACGGCACAGCCCAGACGATAGACAGACAGAAACTTTGGCCAATCCCCGTAATACCAGCGGTGTATTTTTGGCATAAGAAATTTCTGATAGATCGCCTGAGGGACAAGAAATACCACCAGCAGAAATGTTCCCGCTATGGCAAATTGTCCCGCTGCAGTGGGGCTGACCAGAGCTGCGAGCAGCACGATATCGGCTCGGCCGTAGAGCATGGCCAGTGCGGCTGACCCGGCATACGGCCATGCAAGATTGATGAGGGCCTTGTAACTGGGCTCGTGGTTCGAGCTCTCTGGAGCAGAACCGCTCTCCAACACGTGCCCTGACAACCGCATCCTCGTTGGCGTCAGCGAGAATAATCCGAACCCTGACGCCACAATGAGGGCCACCGAAACGATACCGTAGCCTCTTACAACAACATCGAGCACCGGAGCTGCAGAAAGATAGATAGCAACGGCAACTATCAGTCGACCCAGATGTGGGAGCAGTTGCCAGACTGAAAGTGCCCCATATCGTGCTTCGAGTTGCAGTTTGGCAATGAGTA
The DNA here is from genome assembly GCA_019636945.1 of Nitrospira sp. Lineage (GTDB taxonomy): Bacteria > Nitrospirota > Nitrospiria > Nitrospirales > Nitrospiraceae > Nitrospira_D. The sequence goes on from JAHBWO010000015.1 coordinate 28,476, forward strand.
GTTCCGCCATGACTTGCATGATCACCATCAGCTGCAGCCACCCAAACATCTGCAAAAGACGCGAATCATCGAACAATCCCAGAAGTATGACCCAAGATATGGCCAGGACAAACACTCCCCAGACCATCAGAAACTTGAGTGATTGTCGTATCCAACGTAACCCACCCAGTCCTTCTTGGCCGACAATCAATAACCAAACACTCGGCATCCCGAATCCTATGACACCACTCATGACGACTACGATTGACATTGCCATACTGAGCCATCCAAACGCTTCGACCGTTAGGCTGCGCCCAAGTAGCACTTGAGTGAGAAAAGCAAGGAAGCCGGAGCCTGCCAAGCTTACAAAGATTGGGACAATGGCCTTGAGCCCGGCCTTAATGTCTGCTGTGCCAGTCAACTTGTGTACCCTTTACCAGTCGTTCAACGGTATGACGATGGGCTGTTGTCAATTGATATCTAGCGATACACCGGATGGCGCCGTATGACTGAGAGAAGACAACTGAAGGATGTGATGGACTAGTTTTGACCGCACCTCTTGCAAGTTCGGAGGAAGAGAGGCCCTCAAACTTTCGAGGTATCGGCGAGCTTCAACGGCCGCAGTCGTGTGAGGCTTGGGAAGGGTTTCCAGCATATCCTCCAGGGTTGTGACATACCGGACATCGTCAACGCCTTCTCGAAACCCTTCCCATGCGAGCGTATCAATCACACCATCAACAGTGGGATAAGTAAAATTATGATCCCGATAACGGGCGTGGTCGAAATCATTCCACGTGAAGGCCATGGAATCTTGATAGGCATAGGGCATGGCCCCATCATAGTTATTTCTCCATAATTCAAGTCCATAGTTTCGTCTGAATATATCCGGATTCTCAGGCCCAGTTGGCGGATTAGCGTAGGAAAACACCTTGTGCCCTATCTTGTGAATGTTCTCCGCCTGTGTCCGCTGCAGTTTGCCGGCCATCACAAGCAAATCCAACACGTCTCCCACCAAAGGAAAGGCTTCGGCCTGTCCGGCCGTAAACACCTTGACCCCTTCATTTCTGACGAGTTGCCAGGCTCTCCTCTGAGAAACCAACTTTTCCCCTTTGGCTTCGTCCATGCCGTACAGGTAGACCTTCTCAATACCGTACACACCAGCTATTTCCTTAAGTACATTCACTCGACGTTTCAATCCATCGAGTTCGCCTGATGTCTCAGGATTTCCGGTGCCACTGCCAAGATAAAACAGCGCGGACGTATCTAGTCCGACTTGTTTACGCATCTCCAGTGCATTTTGGAGTTCCGCTCGGTCTAACCGTTGATACATCGTCGGATTTGTCACTCCATGTGCCAACATATTGCGCAACTCTGCCAAAAATTGTGCCTGCCCCTTCCGTTCCGATGAAATGCTTGGGACGTCCGAAAGCGTTCCCCGATAGTAGATGCTGTATTGGATCCTTGAAGGATGAAGGTCTACGGGAAGGACCTGAAGGGTAATCTCGAGGTTCTCACGCAGCCCCTTGTCATCTGTAAGAATCAGCTTCCCACTATAGCTTCCATCCCTAGCGGCAACAGGAACATGCACTGTCAGCCACAGTTGTTTGGCATCACCACGACGAATCGTGATCGGTTGAAGCTCAGTCGCATCCTTAATAGGAAATTCGTCTATAGAAGCCACAATACGACCGCTCTGTGCCGCTGGCTCGCTCACTAATACCAGCTTGGGACCAGAAGGAAACTTCAATCTGAGGAAATTGGCCCTAGCGTCCTCACTGAGCTGAACGAGACCATCATCTTTGAGGAGGAGCTCCGGCACTAAGACCTTCGTCTGCCCCATATGAGACAAGCCGACGGTATGCCACCCGCCACCTGCCTGGAACCACACTTTCACAAACCTTACGTCCAGATGGGAACTTGCGATAGTCCCGCTACTACCGACAAGATCACTGACTGAAATCCTCAAGTTTTCTAGATCACGAACCATAGGCCGCACAACAAAGCTCGCTGGTTCGTATTCATCTCGACAAGCGACCATCTGTATGCTCGTAGCCTGCTTTCCCGGAAGAGAAGCCATAGTGGGAAGAATCTGTTCTCCACTGATGGGATTCACGACATGCACAAGGACAGGACCGAGATTGGACGTTGCAGCATTTCCAGGAAGACTAAGGTGGGACACTGCACCGAATACCAAGCAACCGGCACTCACTACCAGGGACAAGGATCTCAATTTATTACTGGGTGTCCTCACTTTAACCTCACGCGTGGTTGCATTACCATCAACGTCGATGTTGGGCGTAGCCATAGACACCCCTTCATCAATTCTGTCCGTTTGAAGCTGGCGATCTGATCCGCACGGACGGCTTGCTTCGTGCGACAAGGATCCTCACATTCCCTGATATTCACTTAGCTAAGACCAGTAACGAATATCCCCCTAACACACGAGCGGTGAAGGGCACGCTTAGCTTAGAACAGAGATATCGCGGAACATTAGCAACAGCTTTTCGGATTGACGGGTGCTCCCTAAAAAGCTCAAGAGCCGGATTGGTGTAGAAGCAGTCTATGATTTCATGTCCGGTGTCTGTTAATGTGGCAAGAGCTGAATCAGCGGTAAAGTAGTGGAGATGCCCAACTGCATATCGACTTCTCATGAACGTATTTCTCAGTACCGACGACACATGAAGATCGAGCGGGACATGGTAGACCTTGTATGCGGCCTTCTGCTTACACTTCTCCAGGAATCCCATATAGTCCGGGACATGTTCATAGACGTCGATTGCAATGAGCACATCAAACTGTGCGGCATTGTTCTCCGAAAGCAGATCTTCGCAATAGAATTGGATTTTCTCCCCTTCCGCCTGTTTGGCCAATCCAATTGCTTGCGGAGAAATGTCATACCCCCTGAATTCTGTATGAGAGAGACTCTCCATCCTGGATAACTCCCGTAGAATAGCTCCGACACCACACCCAATCTCCGCGATCCTTTGAGGTTGAACATGATTCCTTGAGAGAATTTTCCAGATTTGAGACGCTTTCCAATGCGAATCCTCCGCATGCCACGTCCGAGTCACTTCTAGGTACTTTCCACTCGTATAAATCGTGCTCATCTTCCTCCATCTTCATACTCCGCCCCGATAGTGCTCTCCTCCGCCTTGCCATCACACCGTGATAGATACTGTTCCTCTGACATACCCTGATGATCGCACATGGAAGAACTGGGCACTTGCGTCGGGTTCTACGCCCGGGAGTTCAACAAACAAGGCACGTTGCATGATGGCTGTCTGAACTGAGCACCGACGGTCGCGCGCCGATTGAGTCAGAATGGTTTCATGATGATATTGGTTGCCTCAACTTGTGACAACTTAAAATCAGTTTTTGACAGGACCAGTTGGGTTAGGAGAAGGAATACTTGTTACAGATACTTAGGTAAGTTACGAGGCACACATGGAATCTGAGGAGCTACCTAAATAAACACCGTCACGGAAAGGAGCAGAGAATTAAGATGTTCTTGGGCCATGTTACTGAATTCCACCCCGAGTCACCTCAACACTCGCTCCAAACACTCCACAATCCGTTCCGCTGCCTTCCCATCCCAGAGCGGTGGGATCGCCCCTTTCTTCCATTGTCCGGCCATCAGTCGCGCGAGGGCGGGAGGGAGCTTGCTTGGATCGGTCCCGATGAGCTCGTTTGTTCCAATCAAGATGGTCTCCGGTCGTTCGGTGTTGTCTCTCAGAGTCAGGCAGGGCACGCCAAGAACAGTCGTCTCTTCGGTAATCCCGCCGGAATCGGTAATCACACCTTTGGCATGTTTGACGAGATAGTTGAACTCCAGGTAACCCAGGGGATCGATATAGTGCATGGACGGAAGTTTCTGCCCCCCCTCTCGCAGATTCTTGGCAGTTCTGGGATGGACAGGAAAGATAACCGGAAGGCCTTGCGTACCCGCTGCAATCGCGTACAGCAACCGGAGCAGTTGCTGTTCTCCATCGACGTTCGCAGGACGATGTAACGTGATCACAAAGTATCGTTGCGGCTCCAGCTTGAGCGACTGCCAGCAAGCCGGAGGCCGCAAGCGCGCCACGTTCTTGAGCAACGTATCAATCATGGTATTCCCGACGAAAAAGATTCGCTCATCGGTGACGCCAGCATGTCGCAGGTTCTGGTTAGCCGTCTCGCTGGTTGTAAAAAACCAATTGGTGATCGAGTCGGTCACCACTCGGTTGATCTCTTCCGGCATTGTCCAATCCCTGGATCGAATCCCACCTTCGACGTGGGCCACCGGGACACCCAGCTTGCGCGCGACGATGGCACAGGCCATGGTCGACGTCACATCACCGACGACCAGACAGAGGTCGCTCTTCTCCTTCAGCAGAACCTTTTCATACCCGACCATGATCCCGGCGGTTTGCTCGGCTTGCGTCCCCGATCCCACCTCGAGATTGATGTCCGGATCGGGAATCCCGAGTTCTTCGAAGAAGCTACCCGACATCGCTCGGTCGTAATGCTGGCCGGTATGGATCAATCGGTACCGGAGCTGCCCACCACGATGTTCAGCAGCCTTGATCGCCTCGATAATCGGCGCGATTTTCATGAAATTGGGACGTGCTCCAGCGATGATATCAATGCGCTTCACTCAACACCTCATTGTGCAGTGATCTCGTCACGTAATTCACGTGATGGTAATCACTCTCCACGCTCAGGGCAACTGTATAGTATTTCCGAACCAGCGGACGTGATCGCCGAGGAAACGATTCAACCCAGGACGAGAACTTTCAGAAATGCACTTCGCGGATCGACTGGCTATTGGCCTGAAACCACTGGACGGTTTTCTTCATTCCATCGTTTAACCGATGCTTGGCTTGAAATCCGAAGAGCTCTTTGGCCCGGCTCACATCAAGGCAACGGCGAGGTTGGCCGTTCGGCTTCGTCGCATCCCACTGAATCTGACCAGTAAACCCAACTTCCGCCGCAATCAATTTAGCGAGATCACGAATCGCAATTTCCTCTCCTGTTCCCAAGTTCACGGGTAGATTGCCGTCATAGTGCTCAGCCGCAAGGACAATCCCTTCGGCGGCATCCTCCACATACAAGAATTCCCTGGTCGGTGATCCATCTCCCCACAGGGTAATCGCCGCACGCCCCTCCTCCTTTGCCGACGCGCATTTTCGGATCAAGGCCGGAATTACATGGGATGTCTGTAAATCAAAGTTGTCTCGCGGGCCGTACAAGTTCACAGGAAAGAGGACGATCGAATTGAATCCGTATTGATCATGATAGGCCTGTGATTGCGCCAGCATCATTTTCTTTGCCAGACCGTATGGCGCATTCGTTTCCTCGGGATAGCCGTTCCAGATATCGTCTTCCTTGAATGGAATCGGGGCAAATTTCGGATACGCACAGATCGTTCCCGTGGCCACAAACTTCTTGAGCCCCCGTTGACGCCCCACCTCAATCAGCTGCGTACCCATCATCAGGTTGTCATAGAAGAATCGACCGGGATTGGCCTGGTTCGCCCCGATCCCGCCGACGCGTGCCGCCAAATGAATCACCAGATCGGGTTTGGCATCGCTGTAGAGTTGCTGAACAGCGTCCATCTGCACCAAATCGTAGTCTCGACTTCGTGGGATAACAATCTCAGCACAGTCTTTAGCGCGCAACTGCTCGACGACGAATGAGCCCAAAAACCCAGCTCCCCCCGTGACCACGACCCTGCGCTCACTCCAAAATGACATGCCCTGCCCTTTCCGTTCCTGTAGCCGTTAACGTCGACCCGTTTGACCAATTCCCTCGATGCGCTCTTTTTCTGAGGCCAAATCCGCATCCACCATCATAGCGATCAATTCTTCAAATCCGACTTTTGGCTGCCAGCCGAGTTGTGTCTTCGCCTTGCTGGCATCCCCGATCAGGAGATCCACTTCCGTCGGACGATAGTATTTCGTATCGATCTTCACGTGTTTCTTCCAATCGAGTTGCAAACGATCAAAGGCCAGCTCAAGCATTTCCTTGACCGTGTGCGTCTCTCCCGTAGCAATGACATAGTCTTCCGGCGTTGGAGCTTGCAACATCATCCACATCGCCTCGACATAGTCCCCGGCATAGCCCCAGTCGCGCTTCGCATCGAGATTGCCGAGAAACACATCCTGTTGGATGCCAAGCTTGATCCGGGCGGCCGCCTTGGTGATTTTCCTTGTGACAAAGGTTTCTCCGCGGCGCGGCGATTCGTGATTGAACAAAATGCCGTTGCATGCAAACAGGTTGTAGGCCTCGCGGTAGTTGACGGTGATCCAGTAGGAGTAGACCTTCGCGGCTCCGTAGGGACTTCGTGGATAGAACGGAGTGGTTTCCTTCTGCGGCACCTCCAGCACCTTGCCGAACATCTCGCTGGATGAGGCCTGGTAGAATTTCGGCTTGAGCCCTGACTCTCGAATGGCCTCCAGGAGACGAATCGTGCCGAGTCCTGTGATCTCTCCTGTATATTCGGGAATATCGAAACTGACCCGGACGTGACTCTGGGCGCCAAGGTTGTAGATTTCATCGGGCTGGACCGTACGCAAAATCCGATTCAGAGAGCTGGCATCGTTCAAATCGCCATAGACCAAATGGAGCCGCCGATGCGGCACGTGCGGATCCTCATAAATCGGGTCGATACGCCCCGTATTGAACGAGCTCGAGCGCCGAATGATGCCGTAGACTTCGTATCCTCGCGCGAGGAGAAATTCCGACAGATAGGAGCCGTCTTGACCGGTAATGCCGGTGATCAACGCTTTTTTCACGTGTGTGGTCTCCTTGAGCAAGAAGGCGAGAGCGGATTATTACGTGCTTCGATCGACTTGTCCAGTGAGAGCAGGTAAACAGATCGTTAATAAAAGAATCTTGCGACGAACAAGAGAGACCAGGTACGATGTTCTATGGTAAGGCTAGAGAGACAATACTGTGACAACTGTGGCTCCTCAACATATGCGGCGGATCTGGTTGTTCCTGACCCTCATGGCTTCCGGTCTCCTCGTCGCGCACACCATCAATGCATTTGTGGCTGATACGCTGTACGTTATCCCTGAACAGGTTGCAGGATCAGGAAGTGACGCCTCAGCCAGCACGCCGTTGCTCGCATCCTATTCGCCGACACAAGCCATTGAGCAGATTCGTGCCAGCGGCCTCTTTGTGCTTCCGCCGCCGACTGACAAGGGATCAAGCAGTGTCACATCGCCCGGGCGACGAGGCTCCAACGGCCCAGTGGTTCGAGCGTCACTCGGGCTGGCAGGGAGGCTTCGCTTGATCGGCACAGTCCTCGGCGATGAACGTGGCGTCTTTGCCATCGTGGAGGAACTGGCATCCAAGCAGCAATCCTTGTATCACTTGCATGACTCCGTACTCGATCTGGGTGAAGTCGCCGAGATCCGTCGAAACGGGATCGTCATCCGTCAAGGTAATGTTGAAGAATTGTTGGAGTTGGGCATCTCAGAAGGTCAGGCCGCACTGACCGGTGCTTCCGGCACCGCTCCCAACCCTCAGGCGAGTCCCGCCCCGATCGCACCGCTTCGCAAAGTGGTGGATCGCCGTGAGGTGGAACAGGCCATGAACGATCTGCCGAAACTCCTTTCGCAGGCGAGAGCCGTACCGAACACGGTCAACGGCGCTATCAATGGATTTCGTCTGGACTACATTGCACCCACTAGTTTTTATGAGAAAATCGGAGTCCAGACTGGGGACGTGCTGCAACGGGTCAATGGAGTTGATATTCGAGACCCGAGTACCATGTTGAACCTGCTTCAGCAACTCAAGAACGAACAAACGGTCAAACTCGATCTGGTCCGGAACAACCAGCGCTCCACCATTACGTACGAGCTCCGCTGATCCCACCTGTCCAAGATCTCGATTTTGCATGACAATTTCGCCATGTTCTTGCCAGGGCGTGATCAGGGAGAGTATCTTTACGCTGGAAACGATAGAGACTCAATAGTAATCCCCCATTCCAGTCCGTTACGGGTTAGAGGTCAGGGAACCAGTGTCTGAACAAGACGAGCCGCAACAACCCACTGTCAGCGTGACGCGACCACGCCTGGGTGAAATTCTCAGAGCAAAGTTTCACCTCCCGGAATTGAAACTTGAGGAGGCCCTCGCCTACCAGCAGGAGAAAGGCGGACGGTTAGGAGACGTATTGCTGCACCTGCGCGCCCTGCGGGAAGAACAGGTGCTGGAAGCGCTGGCCCAGCAATTCGATATGACCTGGGTTCCCCATCTCGACACCACCCATGTCGATCACGAGGTCATCAAAAGGGTGCCGATCGCCTTTTGCCGACGATACCGGGTTCTGCCGCTGCGTGACGAAAACGGAGCCATCCTCACGGCAACAACCGATCCGTTGGAAACCGTCGCCCTGGACGATCTTCGCTTGCTGTTGGGGAAACCAATCGCGCCGGTCCTGACCAGCACTGTCGCGCTCCTCGCGAGGCTCAATCGAGCCTACGACGACATTGCGAATCCGGCAGGCGCCGAGGAAGTGATGGAGGATATCGCAGCGAACGAAAGCCTGGACCAGTTGGCCCATGAGCTCGACGAACCGCAAGACCTGCTCGATGCGACCGACGAAGCCCCGATCATCCGACTGGTCAACTCCGTTCTCTTTCAAGCCGTCCGGCAACGGGCCAGTGATATCCACTTCGAATCGTTTGAACGGGGGCTGGTCATCCGCTATCGGATCGACGGCGTCCTTTATCCGGTCCTCACACCACCCAAACATTTGCAGCCCAGCATCATCGCGCGCCTCAAGATCATGGCGGGTCTGAACATCGCCGAGAAACGCCTGCCGCAGGACGGCCGGTTCGCGATTCGAACCGCCGGGAAGGACGTCGATCTCCGCGTGTCCGTCCTCCCCACCTCCCACGGGGAGCGGGTCGTGCTGCGGTTGCTCGAAAAAGAAAATCGTCTACTCAATCTCTCCGAAATGGGGTTTTCGAAAGAACGCCTGACGGTCATTCACCAACTCATCCAACTCGCACACGGGATTATGCTCGTCACCGGACCGACGGGAAGCGGAAAAACGACCACCCTGTATGCCGCACTCAGCCACATCAACTCGCCGGACAAGAACATTATCACCGTCGAGGATCCGGTCGAATACCAGCTGCTCGGCATCGGACAAATGCAGGTCAACCCGAAAATTAATCTGACGTTCGCTGCCGGTCTACGGTCGATTCTTCGACAAGATCCCGATGTGATCATGATCGGAGAAATCCGCGATCGTGAAACGGCGGAGATCGCCATTCACGCCTCTCTCACCGGGCATTTGGTCTTTTCGACCCTCCACACGAATGACGCCGCCAGCGCTGCTACACGCCTCATCGACATGGGGATCGAACCATTTCTCGTCGCCTCATCGGTCGTCGCCGTGCTGGCACAACGGTTGCTCAGACGGATTTGTCCCGACTGCAAGCGTCCCTATCGGGCCAGTGAAGAGGAACTGAGTCGGCTGGACTTGCCGCCTGCTTCTGCGGTGACACTGTATCGAGGAGCGGGCTGCACCGCCTGTTCCCAGACCGGCTATCGCGGACGAACCGGCATCTTTGAGCTGATGGTGCTGGACGATGACATTCGACGACTCATCGGCGGCAAGGCGGACTCGACCGCCATCAAACAGACGGCGATCGCGAAAGGTATGGTGACATTGAAGCAAGAGGGTGCGGAGCGAGTCATCCAGGGACACACCACGCTGGAAGAAGTCATGCGGATCACCCAACAGGAAATCGACGTCGACTAGACGACGTGAAACGGGAGCGAGACAGGCCCGCTTCGCCGACTCAGCGAGGCGGGCACGACACGCGCGGCGGGACGCACGATGACAAAACATCCTGCCCGGCACGCCTTTCTCGCCTGTCCCGCGAGTCCTGCGTGGAAAGACGAGATATGATTCACGAATGACGGCTCACGTAGGAGTACAGTAACGTGCCTGTGTATCAGTATCAAGGTTACCGGAGCGACGGTGGAACAGCAACGGGAATCATCGACGCTGAAAACGTCAAAGTCGCACGGTTAAAACTTCGCAAAGAAGGCGTCTACCCGACCGACGTCGTGGAGCAAGGACAATCGTCCGGTCGTGCACCAGCCACACGCCGCACCAAACCTTCTCGGATGGTCGGCCGAACATCGGTGCTCAGCGCCAACGATTTATCCCTGCTCACCAGGCAGTTTGCCACGTTGCTCGTCGCCGGCTTACCGCTGGTCGACGCCCTTGGCGTGCTTGTCGACCAGGCCGAAAAGAAACCGATCAAGTCCCTCCTCGCCGATATCCGAGAGCAGATTCGAGGAGGGAAAGCGTTGAGCGCGGTCCTGGAAACCTACGACAAGGATTTTTCTCCTATCTATGTCCACATGGTGCGAGCCGGTGAAGCCAGTGGAGCCCTCGATCAGATTTTATTCAGACTGGCGGAGTTTTTGGAAAAACAGCAAGCGCTCCGGACCAAAGTCACCAACGCGATGCTCTACCCGGTCATCATGTTGGTCATCGGAACCGTGATCCTATTTTTCCTCATTACCTTCGTCGTTCCCAAGATCACGCAGGTGTTTGCTCAACAAAAGCAGGCCCTGCCATGGCCGACCGTCGCCCTCATGTCAACCAGCCAATTTTTTTCTGACTATTGGATGGTACTGATCGGGCTGGTGCTCGCTGGCATCTACGGAGCTCGACGCTTTATCCGCACAGAACGAGGCCGCATGGTGGTGGACCGTCTGACGCTGAAACTCCCGTTGATCGGAGACGTAGCGCGAATGGTGTCCATCTCCAGGTTGACGAGTACCTTGTCCACCATGTTGGCAAGCGGCGTGCAGTTGCTCGATGCCTTGGATGTCTCCAAGCGCGTCATGAACAATCGGGTACTCGAGGAAACGGTCGAATCCGCCAGACAGAATATCCGCGAGGGGGAAACGATTGCGGATCCCTTGAAGCGGAGCGGGGAATTCCCCGCCCTCGTCACACACATGATCGCCGTCGGAGAAAAAAGCGGTGAGATGGAGGAGATGTTGCGCCGGGTGAGCCACATCTATGACGGCGAAGTTGAACGAGTCATTACACGGTTGACCTCACTGATGGAACCGATCATGATTCTCGTGATGGGCGTGATCGTGTTTTTCATCGTCGTGGCGATACTGCTCCCCATCTTTGAGATGGGCCAGATGGTCCATTAAAGTAAAGGGCTGAGTACCCGGTGATAAGCGGCAAGAACTAGGGAGGCACTCGATGAGTGAACAAGCGCAGACCACACCGCAGCAGACAATGACCTGGAGACGGAAGCAGAGCGGCTCCGATCTTCACCCGTCACCCGTCATCCCTCACCCCTCACGCGGTCCTCTTTATGATGATCGCGGCTTTACCTTCATCGAAATCATGGTCGTCGTGGCCATTTTAGCCATTCTCGCGGCACTGGTCGTCCCTCGCATCATGGGGCGGACCGACGATGCGAAGCGCACAGCGGCCAAAGTACAGATCCGCAATCTTGAAGGGGCGCTCCAGCTCTATAAACTGGATAACGGCATCTACCCCACCACGGAACAGGGCCTGAAGGCGTTGGTTGAGAGACCGTCTGTTGGCGTTGTGCCCAAGAAATGGAAGATCGGCGGATACCTGCCCAAACTCCCTGAGGATCCATGGGGCAATCCCTACAAATATCTCAGCCCGGTCCAACGGGCGGATCAAAAACTCGACTACGAAGTGACCTCGCTCGGCACCGATGGGGAGGTTGGCGGTGAAGGCGTGAACGCCGACATCACCAATTGGAACCTGGACAAGGAATAAGTAGTCAATGGTCAACAGGGGATGGTCGATGGTCAAGGGTCAAGGGTTAATCGATTCGGACCTCTCACGTCCCCTGTCCCCTCGTCCCTCGCCACTCGCCACTGCCCCCTTCCCCCATGCTCCATTCTCCATTTTCCATTCTCCATTCCCCCTCACCCGTCACGTTTCACGTTTCACGCTTCACGCTTCACGCTTCAGGTCTCACCCTTCCCCCCTCACCCTTCACCCCTTACGCTCTTCCATGGGCTTCACGCTCCTGGAAATGCTGATTGCTTTGTTTCTGCTGGGTGGAGTCCTCGCCGTGATATTGCCTCGCATCAGCTTTGAAGAAGACCTGCGCTCGACCGGGAGGAAACTCGTCGGACTGCTTCGAACCTTCCAGGGACAGGCAGCCATCGATCAAACACCTCTCAGGCTCTACCTGGATATAGACCAAGGACTCTACTGGATGATGGTGATTGAAGGGAAAGAGGAGCGCCTTCCCCTGGATCCCGCATGGAAATTACCGAGACCGCTTCCGGAATCTATCCGCCTGACCGAAGTCTCTATCGGACAGGACAAACGCATGTCCGGACGAGTCGGAGTCACATTCTTCCCAAATGGACGGATCGAGCCGGTGACGATGTATCTCATGGACGACAAAAGTAATCTCTTGGGGGTGGCGGTCGATTCCTTGACCGGAGCCATTCGAGTCAGTGACGAACGCTTTGATCCGCCACCAAACCGCCTGATCCCTGACCGTGTGAAAGTCCTCTTAAAAGCCAGCGCCCAAGCAGGCGCCGGCGGAACGGCACGAGGAGGCCCTCCACCCCCCCGTGGGGTCCAATGATCTTCTCGACAAACTACCCCATGGCCAGTGAGCGTGGATTCACGCTCCTGGAAGTCCTCCTGGCCATTGCCTTGCTGGCCATCGCACTGCCTGTCCTCCTGGGTCTGAGAAACTTTGACCTGGATCTCCAAAGCCGCGCCACCGAACTCACTGGCGCCACCCTGTTGGCTCAGGAAAAACTGCTGGAGGTTGAACTCGCCGGCCAGTATTCCGTCGGGGAAACCTTGGGCGAGTTCTTGCCTCTCCCGCTGGGATCTCAAACCGCACTCCAAGCGGTTCCACGAGCAGTCGGCTACCGGTGGAAACGCACCATCGCGCCGACTCCGCTGGAGTTCGTTCGAGAGGTTCGCATCAAGATATCGTGGCCGCGCGGTGATCGAGAAGAATCCTTGGAGGTCAGCACCTATGTGCTTGCAACCCGCCTTCCCTCATAGGGCAAGCGCGCAACAAGGCTTCACCCTCGTTGAAGTCCTGGTCGCCGTGACCCTGCTTGGTACCGTCGCAGCGATGGTCTTTGCATCGCTCCTGACGACGACACAGACCGTAGAGGCAGGGAGGGAACATACGAGCAGAGAACAGACGGTCAGAAAGATTCTCCGTTTGATGGCCGAAGAAATTGCACTCAGTAAGCGATCGATCATGTACCCCTGGGTGGGGATGAACGGGACACAAGACGGTCAGCCGGCCGATACGCTGGCGATTCTCGCCATGAGCCAGGAGTTACCGACTGTGATCACCACGGCCAAGGAAAGCGACACCGTTCGAGTCGTGTACACCCGCGAACGCGATCGATTGATTCGGTTCGTTCGAAAAAATCTCTATACGCTCACAGATACCAACGAGTCGCTTGATCAAATGGAGTTGGCCGACCGTGTCCACGCGTTTAATATCCGATACTATGATGAGCAGAACCGCATCTGGCTCGACGAATGGCCAAACGCCAGCAAGCTGCCCAAAGCCGTGTTACTAGAAATTACGTTTCAGTACCCCGATGCCGCACCCTGGACAATTCGCGAATGGATCACCATCGGAACATCATGATCATCACCACTTCCGACATCTGCATAGAGCTGTCTAGCCTGGCAAGAAAGATCCGGGAGTGGGTCACCATTGGAACATCATGACCATCAAATGGCCTGACGCATGGAGAGAAATTCTGGCATGGACGATCGGAGGCATCTGCATCCTGGCCCTCGCCCTGATTGCCACGTTCCCTTATAGCTTGCTCCAGAACCGGATCGTGACAGAGCTCAAACGCGCGACCGGCTTGGACATCCGTATTGCGGATTGGGCGATCGGACTGCCGCTCAGCCTGGAATGGCGGAATGTGAGTCTCTCAAAACCAAACCTCGATCCGGTTGAGATAGCGGGTCTGCAAGCCAAACTCGGCGCTTTCCAGGCACTGACGGGAAGCCTCGGTCTTGACCTCTTTGTCCAACTGAATGAACAGGCGGCTCGCACAAACTTCGTCAAGGGGACACTCACCGCTGCTTCCTTCTCCCTTGCCGGACCATTGACCGTCAAGGGACAGCTCCAACAGGTGGATTTGCCGAAGATCATCCGTCGGTACGTCACCCGCGGGATCCTCACCGGGGAGTTCTCCCATCGCATGGATACCGACCCCGCTTCTCCCAATGTGCTCAGGAGCGAGGGAACTTGGCTCGCGGAAGCAACGGACCTGGAGATCGACCAAATTCCGCTGGCGAATGGCAAAATGCTCATGCTGACATTCAGCAAGGCCGCAGCCGGGCTGTCCTGTCGAAACCTCGTCTGCGACGTCACACAATTGAGGGGCGAGGGAATGGACGGATCCTTTGAAGGCCAGGGACAAATCACTCTTCAGCAGCAACTCCCGAACAGTCAACTGGCGCTCACAGTGACGATCATCCCTGGTCCTGGGTTCGCATCAAAGGCGGTCACGCTAGGGCTCCCGCCGTTCCCTTCTGGAACTCCCATCACGGTCAAGATCGTGGGAACCTTGGCACAGGCACGGATCGCGTTGTAGAGTAGGCGGGGCTTCCAGGTTTCGCAGTGTGAGTTTCGCGTTTCTAGTTTCGAGTTTTATGCTGTCGGAATACTTGAAACCTGACATGTGAAACATGAAACGAAAGTAGAAACATGGCAATTGTCAACGAATGTGTCGGGTTGGATATCGGACAAACCGGGTTGAAGGCCGTCCGGTTCCGTCGCCGGCTGAGCGGGCGCGAAACCGTCGATTACTTTCAACACCCCTTGCCGTTTTCCCGCCCGGAGGATCTGGAACCGGCGCGGCGCGTCCAATCTCTTCGAGGCTTCCTGTGGCGCCATGGACTCTACGCCACTGATCGATTGGTCACGGCGATTCCCTGCCAAGATCTCTTCGTTCGCACCCTCTCCTTCCCCTTCAATGACGCCGCCAAGCTCGCGCAAGTCGTCCCCTTTGAAGTTGAGAACCTCGTCCCGATGCCGCTTGAGGATCTGGCGGTCGACAGCCTCGTCCTGCCTCCCGGTCTGTCGCATGAAAGACCACCTCGAGAAACCAAGGGTTCCGAGGTGCTCGTCACGGCAGCACCCAGGGACAAGGTGGCCGAGCACCTCCGGTTTTTAGCCCAAGCCGATATTGAACCCTCGGCGATCAACGTCGATGCCATGGCGCTGTTTTCTGTGACGCAATACCTTCAAGAAGAAGGGGCTGCCGTCCCACAAGACTTAGCGATCATCGATATCGGGGCCTCGAAAACCACGCTCTGTCTGATAGAAGGTGGACGCCCCGTCATGCTCCGAACGATTCTCTGGGGTGGCAACCACCTCACACATGCGTTGGCCCTCCGGCATGCCTATAGTTTCGCCGACGCCGAACGCCACAAGAGAACGATCGCGGTGGATCAGGTGAGCGGCTTGCTGGAGCCGATCGTGAAAGAACTTCGTATTACCTTGCAGGCCTACCAAGGAAGCGAACGCAGTCGGTTGACCCACTGCTGGATCTGCGGAGGCGGGTCAAAGATGGTGGAGATCGGCGGGCACCTCTCCCGGCAATTAGGACTCTACGCAGTCGGGCCACGACAGGGCTTTGGAGCCGACACCCCGAGAGCCTTTTCCATCGCATTCGGTTTGGCCATTCACCCAAAAATTGTTCGTCCACGGTGGCGATTCAAGTCATCCCCTTTGGGACTCGCGCTTGACCTCAAGAGCGTGACGGACGCCGCATCACCGGATGCGGCCACCATGAAGCAGAATCGCCGCTTGGCGGCCGTCGCGGGGCTGGTCATCGCCCTGCTGGCACTCGTGGACTTCTCGGTTCACTACTTCCTGCAAGATCAGCGTGTCGCACGATTAAAAACCGCGCTCCTCAGTCAGTATGAGCAGATCTTTGGAACAGGGACGGGCGCCTCACCGGGAGAAGAGGTCGATCAAGCGAAGTACCGCATCGGCGTCCTCGATAAGGCACTCGGATTGGTCGATGCCACGGACGGGAAAGTCCTCTTCACGCTCTCGACATTCGTGAAGCAACTTCCACCTGGAACGCTGATCAAGGTCCGCGAACTGACGGTGGATGGATCGATCATCCTCATGGAAGGCGAAACCTCCTCATTCGACGCAGTGGAGCGAATCAAGCAGGCCTTTGAAGGAAGCCCACGCTTGAAGGAGGTCTCCGTCACAGAAACCCGCGTCGGCGCCTCGCCCAATCAAGTCGTCTTTCGCATGACTGTCACGGTGGAGAAACCATGATGCAGAGCTTCAGAGACCGCTGGCACCAGATGTCACGGCGAGAACGGACGCTCGTGCTTGCAGGCGGGATCGTGCTCGGACTCAGTTTGTTGTTCATCCTGATTGTCGACCCACTGTTGGATAACTTGGATCGTCTGGAGCGCCAGGCCCTGCGCAAGCAGAAAGACCTTGCCGAATTGGCCCAGCTCAGCCAATCCTATGTCTCCAAGCGAGATCGCTTGCGTGCGATCGAGAGCCGCATGCCCCAGGCCGAGAGCCATTTCTCACTCCTGACATTCATCGAAGAGGCGGCGACGACCGCGCAGGTGCGAGAACAAATCACCGGCATGCAGCCGCACGTCCAGACGTTGGCGCAGGGCTACCAGGAAACAGCCGTCGATCTCAGATTGGAAGGTGTTCAACTCCCGGAGTTATTGGCGTTGCTGGCCGCGATCAATCAGGCTCCCTACGAGCTACAGGTTCGCCATCTGCAGATCCGTCCAAAGTTCGACAACCCCGTCAATCTGGATGCCACTGTTCGGGTCTTGAGTTATGCCAAGAGCTGATGACCGCGGGATCGCGTTACTACTCGCGCTTCTGGTCCTGACCCTGCTCACCGCCCTCATCCTCGAATTCGACGCGGAGGCCAGACGGGAATACCGGGCAGCCGCCACCTTTCGGGACGACTATAAGGCCACCATGCTGACGAGGGCCGCGGTTCAGGCCACCAAGGCCGTACTGCTGCAGGATCTCATGCGGGAAAAGATGACCGGCCAAAAATACGACAGTCCGACCGATATCTGGGCCATGCCGATCACTAAGTTTCCGATCGGCGACGGGTTCCTGACCGCAAAAATTCAGGACGAGACGGGGAAAGTGAACCTGAACGATCTCGCATCAAGCTCAGGCGGTGAGCTGGAGCAGAAAAAGAAGATCGCCCGGGTCAAGCGGCTCTTTGAGTTGCTCAGACTCAGCCCCAGCCTGGTTGATGCGCTCATTGATTGGGTGGACCAGGACGAAGCGCCTCAGCCGGCCGGCGCCGAGAGCCTTTACTATCAATCCTTGCGCCCCCCCTACCGCGCCGCCAACAGCCCCCTTCCGGGCTTAGGAGATCTGCGACTCATCAAGGGATTTACGCCGGAGATCATTGAACGGATCACACCCTACGTCACCGTCTTCCCCCTGGAGGGCAGTGCTGCCATGAATGTCAACACCGCCGATCCGATCGTGCTGCAAACCCTGGATCCGGCCGTCACCCAAACCGTGGCGATGGAGATCGTCCAGGGACGGCCCTTCAAGACCAAGGTGGAACTCGACCGGGTCAGTAGCTTTCAGGAAATCGGCAGAACCCTGCGGAACGACTATGACGTGAAATCGGATTATTTCTCGGCACGCCTGGCCATCACCGTCAATGAAACCACCAAGAGCTCGCTGGTCATTTTGAAACGAGATGCCAGTAAGGGGGATAGCACGGTGGAGTATCAGAAGGTGTTGTAGGAGTTTCGAGTTTAAAGTTTCAGGTTTCAAGTTCAACGTTTCACGTCGCAAGAAACTTGGAACCTAAACGAGCGGCACCCTAATCGTGACCTCGTTCCCCCGTTCATTGTAGGTCAGATCGGGGAAGAAGGCTTTGGTGAGAAATATCCCCCGGCCACTTGCAGCCTCGGAGTCCTCCACCTCTTGAGAGCGTGCGAGCACAGTCTGCCACGGGAATCCCTTTCCCTCATCGGTGATCCGGTACTCCAGGTGATTGTCACTCCGTTCGTGAAACACACGGATCGTCACCCGGCGCTCTCTGAGACGAGGCTGGGCCAACCGTTTCGCCACCAGCTGATCATAACACCCGTCGGCCAGAGCCTTCTGTTTTTCCTGCCCCTGGATCTCGAGATTCCCATGTTCAACGGCATTGAAGAG
>JAHBWO010000150.1 GCA_019636945.1 Nitrospira sp.
ATCCGACGACGCATTGACCGGTCCCTCACTCACCACGATGGTGCCTGGGCGGTAATGCCGATCCAGATGCCCACCAAAGATCAGGCCGGCTCCGTCAAGCGCGCCTTCCTTAATCATAGCGATCGCACCAGTCCCTTGTTCTTCAGCCGGCTGGAAAATCAGCCGCACCGGAGCCGGCAAGTCGTTCTCCTGGGAAAGGAGCGCCGCTGCGCCGAGCAACATGGTGGTGTGCCCGTCATGTCCACACGCATGCATGACGCCCTTATGGACCGACGCGAACTCGAGACCGGTCTCTTCTTGAATGGGGAGTGCGTCCGTGTCGGCTCGCAGCACGACGCAGGGCACACCGGTTTTTCCCGGTATGTCGGCGACGACCCCATGGCCCGCGATGTTCGTGCGGTGATGAATGCCACAGTCGTGAAGAAACCTGCTGATGACTGCGGCCGTTCGAGCTTCCTGCCAACTTAGCTCAGGATACTGATGGAGCTCTCGTCGCAGAGCGACCAACCTGTCATACAGCTCTGGAGCAATCAATGCCATGGGAGTTCTCTCCACGCCTAAAGCCTGCAGAGTCAGAAGGCCTCACCTGGCCGAGACACCATCATCCCTCCTTTGCCTGCACACTCGGTTGATAGGTCGCGTACACATAGACCGGGATGGACAGATGGCCGAGATGTTTCTCAAGCAACGGTTTGACGTCCTTCCAATCAAGCCCGCCCACTCCTGTCGCAAGACGAGGTAAAGCGAGGCTCTTGACCTTCTCACTTTCCACCAGCTTCGAGAGGGCTTTGAGACAATGATTGACGTTTTCGATTGTCGCTTTTCCTGGATTAGACCCATGGCTGGGGGCCGGTTCTTGGGTAAACAGGCTCACAATCCGCGCACCACCGGCACCAGCCCAGGCCCACAATTCACCGGTCTTGGGCGTAAATGTTTGGCAATAATGCCTGAAATCCTTATACATGGCAGGCCACTGTTGCCTCAGAGACAACGCCAAACCGTTCGCGAACCCGTCGTTCGGTGCCACACCGTGCGCCACCATTTCGGCCTTCGATCGTAAAATGTCTCCCGCCACTTCCTTGAGCATAGAACCTCCCATGATGATATGAACCTCGACAGCATGGCACAGCCAGGTCTACAGCCTCATGCCGTAGATGCCTCTTGACCGACCAAGCACCCTTGCGAATCCCACTTCATTCCGTTATGAACATCGAATCTTGTTCCCCTAGCCAGAGGCCACGCCGTGGTACACATTCGACCAGCGACCGAAGCAGATTTTCCTGCAATCCTCCAGGTGCAACAGTCCGCCTTCGGCGAATATGCCTCGGTCCATACCGTGAGCGGCTGGACGACGGAAACGCCGGAGAACCTCAAAGCGGACGCTCGGGAGAAACAGATCTTCGTGGCAGTCGAAGACGGGACAATCATCGGCTCCGTACGGTTCTGGACGGTGGCCGGCGTGTGCGTCATCCGCCTGCTCTCTGTGAATCCCAGCCACCAGCACCAAGGAGTCGGCAAAGCCCTGATACGCGAGATCGAGCGGGTCGTGACCGATGCGCACAAGCTCTACGCCTGCACCATGTTGCGCACAGCTCGCAATATTCAGTTCTTTCTGAACCTTGGGTACAAGGCCGAGACCATCCTGCCCAATCACTACGATCATCTCGATCTCATTTGCTTCGCGAAATATCGCTGAGTCGCTTCTGCGACGACTATTCGAAGTGCCACGAACTCTCCGCCGAACGGTTACGGCGTTTTTGCGCACCGAAACCCATAGCCGAACTGCCGGTTCATCGGTTGTGCATTGAACCGATGCGCAGACCGAAGAAAGTCGCCACATACAACCAAGAGGCCCTCCGCGTACAATTCCTCACATCGCCTTTTGCCGGACCGATGGGGTTCCTTCTCCCGGACCTTTCTTATAAGAATCGAGCCCGTACCAATCGAACACCCACTCCCAGGCATTCCCGGCGTAATCACCAGATGCCGTAGGGGCTCTTCCCTGCCTCGAACGATCCGACCGGGGACAAGCCAGATGGTCATCCCAATCCCTTTCGCCCGCAATTGGCGTGGAGTCTGGTCGGGCTTTGTTTTCCCCGGGGATAGATTCGTCTATCGGTTCCCCTTGCGGCCTTTTCCCATTCCGCTTCAGTCTGGCAAACGCTTACGGCCATTTGCAAACCGATTACGACCGCATCCTCCCAACGGCATTGACGACGAGACTGTCTCAGATGTTGTGGATCGATTCACTTGACGCTCAGTCCGGCGGCTCCTCCATTTCCGTGGCATACCTGGCGTATTGCCCAACTGTCACTTCATACTTGTCGATCCGGAACGCATTGAGATAGATCTGCCGCACCGGCTTTTCATCATCTCCGAGTGTGCTTCCCCGTGTGAATGTCCCTGCCGGAACCAGCACCATCTGCAGATCGAGATTTTCAGCCTCTCCCATTCCTCCGGACGCCCCGGCAGGGACTTGTTTCTTCGCCCCAGACAGAGACCGTGGAAGTTTGGCCTGGAGCTGTTGGTGAAGAACCTGCTGCTCAGTGGTCAGGCCCATTTCATGCGCGCTTTCCAGCGTCTCCTGGGCTTGCTTCATCTTTCCAGCAGCCACCAACGCTTTCGCTTCGTGCAGGAGCCTCCAAGCCGTTGTTTCCTCTCGTAACCGCCAGACCTTCGCTTTGGTCTTGGGTAAATAGGATGTTGTGCGCCCGGACTTAGCATCCAGATCCAGTGCGGTCTCGTAATGGTCCTCCGCGCAGATCCAAGCCTCTAGGGCCCGGCAGGCTTCGGCAAGGTTGAAATGTGCCTGGATATTGGACGGATCTTTCTGGATACCGACCTCCAACACCGACCGTGCCTCGGCATACTGTTTGTTTTTCAATAGGCTCTCCCCCTTGGAGAATTCCTGATCCCCGGCACCGGCAGCATACACGGCAGCTCCCCAAGCGATGAAGAGGCAGAACACCGCCATACTCCCCAACACCTGTCTCATAAACGCCCCCCTCCCCGTTCTAACTAATTACCCTGTGGATTCGTCCTCGCCTGCCAGCGACGGTGTTCGGCCTAGACCGGCCCGACAGACTTGGCATCTGACAACTACAAGATTGATGCCTAACACCACAGTCGTCCGATCTCGTATCAATCCAGTGGATTTTTGCCTCAGATCCTTGGCTGCCCTTCAGTTCTCTTGGATGTGACACGTGAAAGATGCTACAGCTCATCGCGCTCATGAAAGCTTTTCTTCTCTCTCCTCAAGCGACGCGTGGACCGGCATTTTGAGAGCGGCATGGCGCATGTCGACCTATCCAAAGAGCAGAGAATGCCAGCACAAACGTCTACGCTTGGTAGCCCCACCGATGATCAGCGCATCATGCCGCCGTAGAAATGTCGGTCCACGCGCCGTCCCTCTCACACCCATTCCGGCGCCTCTTCTTTCCCCACGTCCCGCCCCGCAAACAGGCTGTACAGCGCGGGAAGGACCACCAGCGTCAACGCCGTCGAGGTGAAGAGTCCGCCGATCACGACGCTGGCGAGCGGCCGCTGCACCTCAGCTCCGATCCCTTGCGCCAACGCCAACGGCAGCAGACCGAGCAACGTCGTCATCATCGTCATCACGACCGGACGGAGACGAAGACTACAACCGGCCAAGATCGCATCGTCGATCGTTTGTCCCTCATGACGGAGCTGGTTGATATAGGAGACCAATACGATCCCGTTCCCGACAGCCAGTCCAAACAGCTCGATGAAACCGATCGAAGCCGGCACACTCAGATACTGTCCGCTGAGCCACAGCGACACGACCCCGCCGATCAACGCGAAGGGAAGATTCAGAATGATCAAGGTTGCGTATCGCCAAGAACGGAATGCCCAGTATAGGAGAAAAAAGACGAGCCCCAGCGTAACAGGCACGACGATCATCAACCGAGCGTTGGCCCGTTCCATATTTTCGAACGCACCGCCCCAGACAATGCTGTACCCTTCCGGCAAGCGGAGCTGGGCAGCGAGCTTCGCCCGCCCTTCATCTACGACACCACCGATATCCCGGCCCACGACGTTGAAGCCGATGTAGATGCGGCGTCTGACCTGCTCGCGACTGATACGAGCTGGGCCTTCGCGCATCTCAATTTTGGCCAGATCACTCATGGGAATGAGTGCGCCCGAGGCGGATTTCACGCGGATTTCTCCGATGGCTGCCACACTATTCCGGTACGGTTCCGGAAATCTCAGCGTGAGCTCAAACCGCCGCTCGCCTTCATAGACGTGCGTCGCCATTCTCCCGCCGATCGCGGTCGTGATGATCTCTTGCACGTCAGCGACGTTGATGCCGAAACGGGCGATCTTTTGCCGATCAATGTCGATGATCACATAGGGTTGCCCGACGACTTGTTCGACCTTGATATCCTTCACGCCATTGATCTGCTGCATCAAGGCCGCAATCTCTTGCGCCTTGTCCCGAAGCACATCGAGGTCGTCTCCGAACAACTTGATGGCGCATTGGGTTCTGATGCCGGAGATCAACTCATCCACTCGTTCCTGAATCGGCTGGCTCATGAGGACGGAGATGCCGGGGATTTCGGCCAGCTTTTTCCGAATCGCGTCCGTCAATCCTGATTGAGTGGTCGCTGTTGTCCATGTGCGTCGGTCGTGCAGAGACACGATCGGATCGCTCTCATAGAGATCTTCTGGATGGTAGGGAATTTCCGCTCGTCCGATTCGACTCACCGCCATCTTCACTTCAGGAAACTCCAACATGGCCTTTTGGGTCTGCTTCTCCAACTCGATGGACTCAGCCAGCGAGACACTCGGCAGCTTCACGACTTGGGGCGTCAGGGCTCCTTCCTCAAGAAGCGGAATGAACTCCCGCCCAACGAAGGGAACAAGGCCGAGGCTACACAGCACGACCACCGTCGACCCAGCCAGGACGAAACGTCGGTGCCGGAGTGTCCATTGCAACACCGGTACATAGCGTTGTTTCATCCAGACAGTCAGACCGGTTTCCCGTGGATGATCGCGCCGGAGAAACAGAGACGCTAGCACCGGTGACAGCGTCAACGTCACCAAGATTGAGGCCACTAGTGCAATCACCAGTGTGTAGGCCAGCGGCGCAAACATCTTGCCTTCCATACCCTGCAACGTCATGAGCGGGAGGAAGACGACGCTGATGATGAGAATGCCAAAGAGGATCGGCCGCCCCACTTCCTTGGTCGCATGGAGTATCACGCTGAGCCGGCTTTCCTCCGAAGCACCGGTGTGTTGTGCGAGATGTCGATAGGCGTTTTCTACGACGACCAGTGACCCGTCGGCAATTTCGCCGATGGCGATCGCCAGTCCCCCGAGCGTCATCAAGTTGGCCGAGAGCCCAAACCGTTCCATGGCAATAAAGGTGACGAGGGGCGTGACGATCAACGTGACCGTCACAATGATGGCGCTGCGGACATGGCCCAGAAAGAAAAAAAAGACGAACATGACCAGCACAATCCCCTCGATTAACGCATCACGGACCGTATTGATGGCGGCATTCACCAGTTCGATGCGGTCATAGAACGGGATCAGTTTTGTCCCTGCGGGGAGCATATGGCCCTGCTGCAGATCCGCTACCTTTGTCTTGATCGCCTCAACCACCTGACGAGCATTGCCTCCACGAAGCATGAGCACCGTTCCGATCACGACCTCCCGTTCCCCATTGAGAACAACTGCGCCATGGCGAACGGCATGGCCGATGCGGACCTCTGCAACATCCCGTACGAACACCGGCGTACCAGCGACTTCTTTGACGATGATGGATTCGATGTCGCCCACTGTTCTGATCAGCCCGAGCCCTCGAACGATTGAGCGCTCGGCATGCCGCTCAAGGACATTGCCCCCGGCATTGGCGTTATTCTTCACCGCAGCTTCGTAGATCTGGTGGAGCGTGAGGTCGAACTTGCGAAGCTTGGCTGGATCGACCACGACCTGATACTGTTTGACGAACCCGCCCATCCCGTTTACATCGATCACACCAGGGACACTCTTCAGCTGGGGGCGCAGCACCCATTCCTGCAATGTGCGCTGATCGGTCAACTCCGTCTGGTCGACCATCGCATCGGTCGCTGCATGAGGCCCTGTGCTGAGCTGCCTGTCCTGAGCTTGTTGAGAGGTTGAGGGGCCTTCAACATAGTAGTGAAAGACTTCGCCCAGCCCGGTAGTGACGGGAGCCATCACCGGTTCAAGTCCCTCCGGGAGTCGCTCCTTAGCCGCCATGATCCGCTCAAGGACCAACTGCCGCGCAAAATAGACATCCACGTGATCGTTGAACACGACGGTGATTTGAGAGAGGGCGAACTTGGAAAGAGACCGAATCTCCGCCAGCCCAGGCAACCCGGTTAGCTGGAGTTCAAGTGGGTAGGTGATGAAACGCTCAACCTCAACCGGCGAGAGACCCGCCGCTTCGGTCAGCACCTGCACCTGAATGTTCGTCACGTCGGGATAGGCATCAATCGGGATCGACTCGAAGGCAATCACGCCGACGACGGACAACAGGCCAGCCAGACCAATCACCAATATTCGCTGCCGCAACGAGAATTCGAGAAGCGAAACAATCATGGCGTGGGCTCGATCTTGTGCCGTTCGATTTCAGACTTGAGAGCGAAAGAGCCCTTCGTCACGACCTGCTCACCGGCCTTCACCCCTTCCAGCACCCTGACCACCTCTCCCTCTTCATTGCCCAACTTGACCGTTCGAGCCTCGAATGTGCCGTCCTCCTGCTGAATGAACACCATCTTGCCTGCGGGTCCGTCTTGAACAGCCGCAAGCGGGACACTCAGTGCATCAGGACTCGACGTGACGTACACACTGATGACGGCAAACATTTCCGGCTTCAACAGTCTCTCGGGGTTTGACACGGTGACGCGCAGGCTCATCGTGCGGGTTGCCGGATCAAGGACATCTCCGACATAGGTGATGGTTCCACCGAAGATCGCATGGGGATAGGCCGCAAGAACCACGTTGACATTCTGGTCCTTACGGATGAATCGGATATCCTTTTCGGGCACGTTACCGATCACCCATACGTCGGTAAGGTTGGCCACAGTGAACAGTTTTTGATCCGTTTCGACCACTTCTCCCTTCGTGATGTTTCGTGTGATGACCCGCCCGTCGAACGGCGCGCGCAACGGCATGTCGGCTTTGATCATATGCTCACGATCCAGCCTCTCGATTTCTTCTTGAGGCACACCAAGCAGCTCCAACCGGTTCCTCGTCTCACGGGATTCGGCCCTGGCGGCTTTCATGGCTGCCTCACGCCGCTGTAATTCAGCAAGGCTGACGGCCTTGTTCTCATACAACTCCCTGGCTCGCCCATGGGATCGTTCGGCCTCCTCAAGCCTGGCCTCAGCTTTGAGATGTTCACCCTCCGCCATACCGAGATCGACGCTGTGGAGCAGCGCCAAGCGCGTACCTTTTTTCACATCCTGCCCGACATCGACATGTACCTTGACCACCCGGCCACGAATCAAGGCCGTGACCTCGGCTAATTCGTTTTGGTTGGCTTGGACGGTGGCGGGAAATTCACGATGCGAAAGGATCTCTCCCTGTGCCACCGGCGACAACTCCAACTGCATGCGGGACAGCTCTTCCGCGGTCAGATGCAACAGCCGTGATGCGGCAGACGGCGGATTCTGCGCGACAGGAGTGGTATCGGTCGCTCTGTTCTCACAACCCGCCCCTCCCGAGAGGAGGAGACAGATCACCAGACTGCGAGAACAGGCTCGTACAAGATGTCGGGCGTTGTCTAGCGGCACTGGGCTGTTACCCATGAATGATCACTGCCTCTCCCGTCAGTCTCTTCGCACGGGGCGTGCCCCCCAATCACGCGATTTTCCTGGTGCATGGCTCCGTTTTCGTTGCCTATTGCCACGGTACGAAGATGGCGCTGTAGCAAAATGCAACAACTCCTGTTGAAACCGTTTGTGCGCTATTGATCGGTGAGTGTGAGATACTGATTCCGAAAGGGATCAACTCTGCATGGGAGTCCAACCCCAATTCCCAAGTGAACAATCGCCTACGGGAGAATTTCGACGCCAGGCAGATTCGTTCCGCAACTGGGTCACAGCCGATGGCGGCTCCGGCTATCCGGCCGCTGCGGGTCGATATCATCTTTATGTGTCATGGGCCTGCCCCTGGGCCCATCGGACGATCATCGTTCGCAAGCTGAAGCAGCTCGAGTCCGTGATCGGAATGACCGTCGTGGATCCGATTCGTGATGAGCGAGGATGGGCATTTCGTGAAGGTCCTGGGCACTCCCCGGATCCCATCAATGGATTTTCATTTCTGAGTGAGGCCTATAAAGCGACCGACCCACACTACATCGGTCGCTTTACGGTCCCGATCCTCTGGGACGCTGTCACCAAACGCATTGTCACCAATTCCGACGATGACCTGATGAGGATCTTCAACGGTGAATTCAACCGATTCACTGAAAGTCCGATCGACCTGTATCCGGATGGGCTCCGACAAGAGATCGACGAACTCAACAGCTTTATCTACGAGAATGTGAACGATGGCGTGTATCGCGCGGGATTCGCCACATCACAGCAAGCCTACGAACGAGCGGCACGGCGACTGTTTACCGCGCTGGATCAACTGGATGCACGCCTCGCCACCCGCCGCTATCTCTTCGGGCCGGAATGTGTGGAGACTGATTGGAGGCTCTTCGTCACGCTGATTCGGTTTGATGCGGTCTACCACGGACATTTCAAGTGCAATGTCCGGCGAATTCTCGACTACCCAAACCTCTTCGGATATCTCAAAGATCTCTACCAAACAGACGGCATTGCCGAAACCGTGAATTTCGACCATATCAAGCGGCACTACTACGTCACACATGACGACATCAATCCGACCCGCATCGTTCCGATCGGTCCCGATCAGGACCTTACCGCTGCCCATGGGCGGGAACGTTTAACCGGCTAGTTGCTCACCTGCCAAAATCCTCATCGAGACTTCAGTGATCGACGGCCATCAAAGGCCACTGTGTGTGCAAGAGAGTAGACAACTCTGAGGATATTCTCCCCAGTAACCCGTGCTATCTCATCTTCCAGGGCCCATTCCCTCTATCTTTACGAGATTTTCAGGTGAGCATAATAGTTGCTGCATTGTCATGCAGGCTGACGAAACCTTGTGTGCTCATACGAACGTGCAGCGGATGGATGCTCCTGAAATCAGTGTCTGAAGCAGACATCGTTTGTCATATGTGCCCCGGGAAACCTGGCATTTCATTCATTAAAAGGAGGAGTTATGGACAGTCTCTTATTGTTCGGCGTGGTCATGCTTGCCATCCTAATTGGAGGCCTTGTCGTCTACAAGAAAAGTGCATAGCAAATCACGTCCTGGTTATCTTGAGAGAACTGTACAATACCTTGTGCAGTAAGCTTGTCACCAAGGGTGAGTCGTTTCTTAGTGGCGTTGCGGCAGAGTGCGGGTACGGTCCTGGATCGGTCGAAGTCCCAACAAGGGTGATGTGCTCGTTCCATCGAGGAACGAGCACATTTCTCCATGGTACGGAGGCGCGTGAGCAGCGTTTCAGGCTTACCTGACGACAAGGACTGAGCAAGCTGGTTGCTGGACAAGTTTCAACGAGACGCTGCCTTGAAGGAAACGCGCGACGGCACTCCGCCCTTTTGCGCCTGTCACAATCAAATCCGGCTGTTCGAGATTCACGATCTTCATGATTTCTTCTGCCGCCGGTCCGACCCGGGGGAATTGCCTGACCCGGTACCCGACCTTTTCCAGTTTGGCGGCCTCCTGAGCCAGCAACTGTTCTCCCGCCTCTTTCACCGCCGTATACCGCAAGAACGGCATGACGTGCACCAAAAGAATCACAAGGGGCTTGCCGTCGGCCGTAGCCTTGAATCGTTTGAGCAGAAACTGAAGTGCCTTCCCTGATGAGGCAGATCCGTCTGTTGCGAACAAGATCCGCCGAGGAAGGTGAGGCGGCTCCTTGACGATCAGGACCGGAGTCGTGGCATGGAGCGTCACGGCGGTCGACACACTCCCCAACATGAACCGGTCAATGGCGTC
>JAHBWO010000151.1 GCA_019636945.1 Nitrospira sp.
CGATGATGGAAGCCGATATCCGGAACGATGTTGACGATTTCTTCGCCCGCGAGCTGCGCCACCAACCGGAGCACACCATGTGTGCCGGTATGGGCCGGACCGAGATTGATGAACATATAGTCGAAGTCCGAGTCGCGATCGTGGTAGGTACGAGGCAAGCCCCATTCCTCAGGCTTGAATTGCAGGGCATCCTGCGTCATGACCAACTTTTCCGGCGGCAATTGGAACAGCCCGACTTCCGTCGCACGCGACGGATGATCTTTCCGAAGCGGATACCCTTCCCACCATGAGGGCATCAGCAGGCGACGAAGAAACGGATGCCCCTCGAACCGAATCCCGAACATGTCGAAGATTTCTCGTTCATACCAGTCAGCGTTGGGCCACAGATCGATGCTCGACGGCAGCGAGAGCGACGCACCATCCAGTGCCACCTTGATGCGGAGTGACTGGTTCCGATCAAAGGAAAAGAGGTGATAAAATACCGTAAAGGTTCTGATCGGTAATCCGTCATGATTCCGGCGGAGCCGCTCATCGGTCGCACTCAGGTCGAACAACATGGGAAATGGACGAGGCAGTTCTGATTTGACGTAGCGGAGCACATCACAAAGGTGCTGCCTCTTGATCCAGACCGTCGGAATCCCGTCTTTGGTGGACTGGACCGCGACCAGAGCTCCATCCGAGCCACAATGAGCCAAGAGCTCCGAGACCAATCCGGTTTGCTCACCGATCGAAGCATCGCCGAGGGTGGAGACACGCGGCGTCATGACTGACCTTTCGAGTGTCCACCTGGCTGCCCCGCAAAATGGGGAGAGAGCAGATCGGTTCGAGGGAGCACATCGATACCGGGATATTCACGCTGCCCCATCCGCTCCGCGCGCTTCGCATCTCGCATCGAGGGCATGATCGGTTTTTGCACATCCTGCGGACCGAAGTGGACGCTCAATGGACGTCGCTCTGACCCCACCATGCTCTGGAGAAGCAGCAGACATTCCATAAACGCATGGGGCGGCGGAGGACATCCCGGCATATACACGTCTACGGGAATGAACTTGTCGACCCCTTGCACAACAGAATAGGCGTCGAACATGCCTCCGGAGTTCGAGCAAGACCCCATTGAAATGACCCAACGCGGCTCAAGCATCTGTTCGTACAGCTGCTTGATGACGGGAGCCACCTTTAGAAACACCGTCCCCGATACGACCAACACATCGGCCTGTCGGGGTGAACCACGCGCAACCTCTGCCCCAAATCGCGCCACGTCGTACACACTCGTGAAACTCGTCGCCATTTCGACGAAGCAGCAGGACAAGCCAAAATTCAACGGCCAGAGAGAATTTTTCCGCCCCCAGGCCAGGAGATCTTGCAGTTTCGCAAACAAGACCGACTGCCCAACGACAGCGGTGAGCGGACCATCGCCGCCCTCGGTCACCCGCACACCTTCCAATCGTCCGTTACGCCACTCGGTCATCGTAGAGCTCCGTTGCGGTGTGGATCTGCGGGTTCTGCTGGTGACGGACTCGCGGGCGTTGAGAGCGGGCATGCCAATCAAGCGCGCCGGTGAGCCACAAGTACGCAAGGGATGCCAACAGAATGGATACGAAGATCGTCACTTCGACGAAGCCGAGCCAGCCGGTCTCCGGAACCGCGACTGCCCAGGCATAGAGATACGCTGCCTCCACATCAAAGATGACGAAGAACATGGCGATCAAATAATATTGCACCGGTGGACGCACCTGGGCGCTCCCGGTTGGCCGAATCCCACACTCATAGGGAATGGCCGTCGCACTCTCAGATTGACGTTCCGGTTTCCGCCAGTGCCGCTCGCCGAGCAAGGGCGGGAGTCCCAGCATGACGGCAATCACCACGCCGACACAGATCCCGTATACGCAAATCTGCCAAATAGCATCATCTACCATGGCAGTAATTATGTATGTAATTCTGACACACGTGCTTTTCCTCACCCTTGGATATCATGCCAAGTGAGGTTTGGCTCTAAAAAATGCAAATGTTGCAATTCTGAGTGCGGCGACTTACTTCGAGCAGCGGGGCGAGTGATACAGGTGCGACTTCTGCTGTGGATCAACAGCTAGACCAGGTGGGTCACCTGACTGGTCACGTCACAGCTCTTCCAGCTTGGTGACGGTCTGAGATGGCCTTTTCTAATTTGTGTTCCAATAAATCAAGCCGTTCACATTGATGCATGAACCATCTGCTGAACGAATTGTCGTTCTTCAGCCTCAGTCCGCAGGCCACCATTCAGGCGTGCATCAAGTAATTGGGCAAGGATCTGCTTAAACTGCGGGCCTGGCTTCAACCCCATTTCCTTGAGATCGGCCCCTGACAGCGCCGGCTTCACATGCTGATAGGTTGTAACAAAGGCTGAGATGTGGCGTCTGACAGTGTCTCCTTTACTCTTCGCCATGAGAAGTAATAGCGTCTCATCGGACAGTCCTGACAAGAGGTGATACACCTCTGCCGGCTTAAGTGGTCGTTTCGAGGCCAATCGGCGCATGGCGTGATGACAGCCCACACGCGCCATTTTCAGCCGTATGGCTTCCTGCTCGGAAAAAGGAAATCGTTTAAGAATCTCCTTCACGTGGTGCTCCGGCACCAGCTCGACCAGGCCCATCATATAGACCAACCAGACGTCCATCTTCCTGTCCAGGTACAGCAGCCGGTACCAATCGACGGCTTCATCGATCGCACTCAAGAGCTTCTCCAAGCGGTCGGACCAACTCAGCTTGGGATGAATGAATCGCAGTAATCCCATATCTGCCAATCGCTTGATGGACTGCCTGGGATCCCGTTCAGAGAAGAGCAACTTCAATTCTTCCAGCAAGCGATGGCCGGACAGTCGGTGAAAGAGGTTCATCTTGACCGCGCCCGCAATCAACGCGATTGTGTCCTTGCCCAAATGAAAACCGAACCGCGTTTCAAATCGGATTGCTCGGAACACGCGCGTCGGATCTTCGACAAAACTGAGGCCGTGCAACACACGGATCACTTTCTCATTCAGGTCTCGTTGTCCACCGTAGAAGTCCTGTACATCGCCGAACCCCTTCCCGTTCAGTCGAACGGCCAAGGCATTTATCGTGAAGTCACGACGATAGAGATCTTTCTTGATGGAGCTCTGTTCCACCGTCGGCAAGGCAGTGGGATACTCGTAGTACTCCGTTCGGGCGGTGGCCACGTCGAGCTTGAGGCCATCCGGGAGGAGCACCATCGCTGTCCCGAATCGCTCATGCACCTTGACCCGAGCTTGCAATACGTCGCCGAGTTTCCTGGCGAACGAGATCCCATCACCTTCGACCACGAGATCCAAGTCGAGATTCTGAATGCCCAGCAGCAGATCCCTGACACACCCGCCGACGACGAAGAGCGACACTTCACAGCGATCGGCGAGCTGCCCCGCTTCCTCGAGCAAGGCCACAAGACGTTGCGGCAAGCGGTTCCGCAACAGCCCCTTCACATTCCGGTGTGGCCCTCCGATCGCGGCTTCAGCTTCGCCTGACCCCATGGTTCGTGTTCTGGCGGTCTTCAAGACGTCGTCATGGAG
Source organism: Nitrospira sp. (assembly GCA_019636945.1). Taxonomy (GTDB): domain Bacteria; phylum Nitrospirota; class Nitrospiria; order Nitrospirales; family Nitrospiraceae; genus Nitrospira_D. Next base: position 3,557 of record JAHBWO010000151.1, read on the forward strand.
CGTCCGTAGTAAATCTGTTCTGGTAATGACGCCGACGACTTTCCGGTCTTTGAGTATCGGAACACAGCGCTGGTTCCGCTCGATCATGGCCATTTCTACGTCATGAAACGAGGTCTCCGGCTGTGCGGTATAGGCATCGGTTTGCATGATGTCACGTACAGCCATCTTGTTGCCGAGCCGATGAAATAATGCCTTCTGAATCGACTCCCGACTGACGATCCCCGTGTAATGATCGTTCTCATCCAGGATCGGAAAAATGTTCAGACCATAGGTCGTCATCCGTTGACCTGCATCAGCGACAGTCGTGTCGACCTCGATCGATTTGACCGGGCGGGTCATGACATCCTGGGCCAGCAACGTCGGGCGATAGTGTGTGGTTAGTAGTTGAACGATCCTCTCTTTGACTTCTGAGAGCGTCTGCCCTTTGACTGTGGCGGCTGCCGCGACGGCATGGCCTCCTCCTCTGAATTCCCGTGCGATCCAACCAACGTCTATCTCAGGTCGCCGACTCCTCCCGATCACCTCCACACGATCGGCCATCATGACGGCCACAAGGACGGCATCAACCCCCTGCAGTTCGGCGAGGCGATGCACCACGCCGGCCGCCTCACCTCGGCAGCGATCGATCGTGCTCGTGGACACGAGGACTTTGCGACCTTCCAGATACAGCACGTCACTGTGTTCCAAGAAATCATTCAGCAGCGCAACGGCATCCGGATCAAGCGGCGTGTAGAGGGTGTCCGAAACCATATTGAGATCCGCGCCGGCTTGGACGAGGAATGCCCCGGCTTCAAAATCTCGGCTGGTCGTCGAGGCGAAGGTAAACGAGCCGGTCTCTTCATAGAGACCGAGGGCCATCACGGTCGCCTCAAACGGGGTCACGGGGATATGCCGATGCTGGAGCTGCTCGATGAGCAACGTCGTCGTGGCTCCGACTGAATCCACGACAGACTGTTTCGAAGGTCCGGCACAGACCGAGTCCGATTCAAGATGATGATCGAAGACCACGACTTCAACCGCGGGATTCTCAAGACAAGCGGTGAGTGTTCCGATCCGACTCGGCTCTTGGGTATCGACCAGGATGAGCCTTGTGATCTGCGGGAGGTCGAGTTCTTTCAGTTTGCTGAGATCGAGATCGTGAACGGAGAGAAAATTACGAACCGCTTCCTGTGCTCCGGCCGGCAAGACCAATTTGGCCCCCGGATAGAGCTTCCTCGCGGCAACCATCGAGGCGAGGCCGTCGAAATCCGCATTCCCGTGCGTTGCGATGACATCCATGCAGGCATTGTAGCAGGGACCAGATCAGACACAAAACGTCGAAGCCGAAGGCCGGCTGACTGGATGCCAGCGTAATAAGAAAAGAGCCTCACGATCGACATCGTAGACCATATCAGGATCAGCGATGCCGCGCATCACGGCGATCCTGTCGTTCTCGCACAATAGGCCGGGACGCGCGTTTCTGTGCAGCACCACTTCGTGCGGCTTCTTTTCTTTTCACGACCCCCTCCGCTGTTCCCCTACTCTCTCTACGATCGATGCGAACCTGTTCACGCTCCAGCTGAACTTCTTCCTGTCGATTGAGCTGTCCTCTGTCGAAGCTGCGCTCAATCCAGTCCGCTTGATTCAGCTTACCTGGATCGATCGCCTGCGTATCAGACTGGGCATAGCCCACACTGCTCATCAGTATGATCGCCCCACTGCTTGCGATGAACAGACTCTTCATCAGACCCTCCTCGCTCGGCTCGACCTTCTCCTGGCCGGCATGAATTATCAACGCGCCTACCACTACCGCCGATACGCCGTTGCGCACCTCAACTCTAAGTTCCAGGTTTCGCGTGAAACGTTTCAAGTTGTACAGAATCGTCAAATCTGAAACAACACACTTGAAGCTGCAATTTTCACAAGAGGACGATCCAACCTGAACGGGACGATGGGATATGAACCGTCATACATGATAAGGGCCGGTGCTCGGACACCTCTGACAGCCTGAGCCCTTTCTGGCTTGGTGTATCAAGTAAGGAAAGAAAGATCCACTCTTTGAGGGGTTCGTGCAATGAGGATGGCACGCAAAAATCAACGATCTCGCCCACTGCCGGAATGATCAGATCGGTCCAATCGGTCGAGTCTATCCGGACGCTCAATGCGATCGACTTTCTCAGGGCGATCAAGGCGGTCAACTTTGTCAGGACGATCGGTGCGGTCCGATCGATCGCCTCCCCCTGATCGGTCGTGTCGATCCGACCGATCGCGTGGGGACTCCTCTCGACTGTCTCGCCCTCCGCGATCTCCCCGGTCTCTTCGATCACCACCTGATCCGCTCCCCGATCCACTGTGATCTTCATCCTTGAAGAGCCGATCAGTGCGTTCTCCACGCCTAACCTGCTCACGAAGCGCTTTGAGGCTCGCACGCCCTTCTTCAAAATCTGATCCACGCCGCTTGACTTCCCGGCTGAGATCCAGGAGCTCCGATGCACGATAGCCTTGCTTCATCCCCTCGCCGACCAAGGCCGTTCCATCTTTCGACGGAATTCGTCCTTCCTTCATCACGGCTAAGCCCTTGGCACCGGCTGCGAGCTCTTCCTGCGTCGCCTTGTGTCGACCATCTTGCGACAATCGGCTCAGCTCCCGCACTTCATCCACGGTGGTCCCACGCGAGAGCGCTTCAGCCATGGTCTCGATGGCACGCTGCCGATTCCCCTCTTCCATGCCGCGAGAACCAGCCTCCTGCAGAACTTCATGGGCAGATTCGAGTCGAGATGTCATCTGTCGCAGCACCGGATCGATCCGCTTGGGTTCAACCCCTTTGGCTAGGCCTTCGCGGACCTTATTCAGCAACGACTCGGTGGGAAGGCCTCGCTCCCCAGCCTTGCTGACGTGATCGAGCAAGGGTGCGATCTCGTTCTCCGAACGACCTTGCGTGGAACCAAGCCGAGTAATCGCGTCCCGATCCTGAGCCGTGAGCGGTTCGGCCCAGACCGAGGGAGCTGTCAAGGCGACCATGACGCTCAGCACCCCCAGCGCTCTATCGATTTGCATCCTCATCATGGTCGTACCCTACGATCACAACTCCATCGAGTGGTTGCGTCACGATCCTGCACTGCAAGCGCCTCAGCACAGACCGAGGGAACCATCAACGCGGCCACGACACTCAACCTGCCTATCACCCGGTCGATTCGAGTCCTCATCGTCTTTTTACCGTACGATCACAACCCCATTGGTTTGTCCGAATCCATCGGTCACAAAATCTTCAGCGTGCGGCGGCGTGATCCACTGCCCACCGTCGATCACGAACATGAAAGGATACTCCCCTGGATTCAAGGGCACCGTGACCGACCACAGTGCGCCCTCGACGATCGTCATCGGCGTCGCATCCGTGGCCCAGCCATTGAAGGACCCAACGAGCACAACTTGTGCGGCACCTGGTGCCAGCAGGGTGAATCGTACGGCACCCGCCAACGGCGTGGGCACGCTCGGTTTCATTCCCGGAGGTTTTACGCAAGCCAAGAAACCATACAGCACCATGATCATGATGAGGGTCGTCCGAGAGAAGCGACGCAACCCATTGAGTCTCAGTCCCATCTGCGGGAGAGTACATACAGACTAGGCTCGTTGCAAGGGACACATGAGGAAATTTAAATATCGACATCGAGCACCGCATTCTGTGCACCGAATCCATCCGTCTCGGCTTCCGTCGCCAGCGGATCAGCAACCCATTGTTTGCCGTCAATCACAAACATGTATTGGTATCGACCGGGCTTGAGCGGAATCGTGGCAGTCCACACCCCGCCGTCCGAACGTTCCAGAGGCGTGTGCGCTGGGTTCCATCCATTAAAGTCGCCCGCGACAGACACGGATCGTGCTCCTGGCTGCAGTAGGACAAGCCGGACAAACACCTGTGGTGCTGCTTGTTTGGTACCAGCGGCAATCGTCTGGGTTGGGGTCATGGCGACCGGCACCTCCACCACTCGTTCCGGTCTCGCCGTCAAGAGCCCCACGACTGCCCCCATCAGAACACAGGCCGCCGCGATCGCTCCGGCAAGATTCCACTCCAGCGTTCGTGGTGTGGTAACAGCCGCCCACACACGCTCCCACCAGCTCGGAACCGGTGGAGCAAGGCTCGCTTTCAACTCACTCAGAAATTGTGCTGAGGGAGTCAGCCTCGGCAATCGGGCCGCTTCAGCCACCACCATCTCCAAATTGAGCCACCGTCGACGCAACGCAGGGTCGGCATCGACGGTTTGCAAAAAGATCACCCGCTCATCCGGAGTGAGATCATGGTCGAGGAAACGCTGGATGAGGAGTTCGGGTTCAGTCATCGGATCACCATACCAGCCTCGTCCTATTGCGCAGGGTTCAGTGAGGCCAATTCACGGCTGAGTTGAAGCCGGCCTTTATAGACGCGCATCTTGAGCGTATCGCTGTTGACTCCAAGAATCGCTTCCATCTCTTCGTAGCTCAGGCCTTCAATGTGTTTCAGGACAAAGGCTTCTCTATAAAGCGGCGGCAGTCGCTGGATGGCTTGCTCCAACTCCTGTGCCACCTGCTGCTGCAACAACAGACGCTCAGGCGTCTGCTCCTCCGCAATATGGATATCCAGCGTCTCATCGATATCGACATCCTGTTGTCCCATTCCCGGTCGCTTGACCCGCAACCAATCTTTGCACTTATTGGTGGCGATTCGATACAACCACGTCGAAAACTTCGAGTCCGCACGAAACGTCGACAGCGCTTTAAATGCAGTAAGAAACGCTTCTTGCGCCAGATCCTCCGCTTCAGCACGATTGCCCACCATCCGATAGGCAAGATTGACGATCTTCGCCACATGCCGGTCAATCAGTTGTCCGAACGCCTCATGGTCTTGTTTGAGGCTACGGGCAACCAGTTGGGCGTCCTCTACTCCAACAGGCTGATCCGGCGGCATTCGTTTACTCCGGTCAACCTGGTATGGTGCCACCAGACTGTTTGCTTTTGCCTACTTGCTTCATTAGACGTATCACGTTGAGGCACGTAAACAGCCACAAACAATGGAGAAGATAGCCTGCCCTGAGAAGTCGCGAAGCACCGTATCGAAGTCAGCCAACTGACAACAAGTCTGTGGGCCAGCCGTTATGAATGAACGCGCAGCTTTCATAAATGAACTGGGCTAGAACCGGTAACTGGTACCCAGCGACAGGGCATAATCTGGAGCACTATTCGAGACACCAACCGTCACTCCTCCATTGAACCGCCAGGCATCCGTAGCCCTGTAATTGAACGCAAAGAAGAAGTCTCTGATATTGACGAGATCGGCTACTAGCGACCGGTACTCTTCGTAATAGGCACTCACCAAGAATCGCTGGGTGAAGTAGTACCCCCCTCCTACGTCGTACCAATATTGGTTGCGCAGTTCTCGTCCGTCTGGGTTACCGATGAAGTTGTATCCGCCATCAAGGAAACCGATCCAATGTTCGCCAAACACCTTGGATAACTCCACGCCGTACCCGTGATCGAACGCACCGGTGCCGAGTCCTTGGCTGGCATTGGCAGTCGGCAACTTCATCCGAGCCGTCAAGGCAATGAGCGGGACATATTCCCTTTCCTCCACAATGTAGTAGCGCCCTCTGAGAATGATGTCCCCAAGACCGGAATGAGTCTCCTTTTGTCCCGTCGTCACTCCTTGACCAGCGTTGAGTGAAGCCACACATTCCGGTTTGTCAAAACGAAACTCAGTTCCACCATTTCGAAAACATCCTCCGCCCAACGCTGGAGTCGGCTGGCCGCCCACTAATGTGGCCGCACCATTACTGGTGACGGACACAAACGGAATAACCAGTGTCACATCTCCGTCGCGAAACAACCGCCGGATCGACACCGGAGCGTACACGAAGGTACTCGTGGTATTGGTGCCGAAATTTCCAATTGAAAAGCTCGGCGTGAATCCGATCTGCCAGTGCCGTTCGGAAGGGGATCGTTGTTGTGGGTCATTTTTCTCTTTGTCCGCTGCAAATAGGCCTTCCCCCGATAAGGCAAAGACCGTTGCCACAACCGGCACGATCACTGTCCACCTCTGCATCCTGTACACCATTCCTTTCCGCGCGAGAACTCCACACATAAATTCTCTATTCTAACTAGCACTACCTAGATACAAGATTGGTTTTCAAAATACAACGGCGCCGAGACGACCCCGGCGCCGTTGCCATCCCACACTGCAATGTCAGACACCGCCTAGTTTCTTCCAGAGCGTTCCGGTCGCTCAGGTCTCTCTGGGTGTTCTGGACGTTCAGGCCGCTCAATCCGCTCCATCCGTTCTGGTCGATGGGGCCGTTCCATCTGCATCATCCTGGCATTTTCTCTGCCTTCACGACCATGTCCCCCGGCCACATGATCCGCTCGATCAAGTCCACG
>JAHBWO010000152.1 GCA_019636945.1 Nitrospira sp.
GACGTGAGTCATCGTGAAACGGTCAGAGGAAACCTCTTGCGCTTCACAAGGGATGATTCACGAATCACGTCGCTCGCCAGTGGCGTCCTGCAGGGTCACTCCCCGCTTACAGTGGCGGCACCGTGATGGTTTTGCACCATCTTCCCCGACGCTGACGGCGTCTTCCTGATACTCCGTTCTCCAATGATGACATGCCCCTTCTCATCACGCGGGTGGGCCGGGCACGAACCCCTCCGCAACGTTCCGTTCCTATCGGTGAACCGGCACGGCAGGCCCGGGCAGTGTGATACGCGGCAATCCCGAATCGGGATGCGCATCGATCAGCACGGTGCAGCCATAGACCTCACGCAAGGTTTCGACTGACATGACCTCTGAGGGCGTACCCAGCGCGGCCACTCTGCCGTCTTTCAGCATCGCGATGCGATCGCAGTACTGACTGGCCAAATTTAAATCATGCGACACGATGACCACCGTCAACCCCCGCTCCTCACGCAATCGACGCACAACCGAGCAAATGTCGAGCTGATGCTGAAGATCGAGAAACGCCGTCGGCTCATCCAGCAGCAATACACGAGGCATTTGGGCGAGGGCCCGTGCGATCATCGTTCGCTGGCGCTCACCGCCGGAGAGATCGGTGACCAGCCGTGCGGCGAGATGCGCAATATCCATCGTCTCCATGGCCTGCGCAGCTGCCCGACAATCGTCCTGAGCCTCCCACCCGAAACCAAGGCTCCAGCGCGACCGCTGCCGATGCGGGAATCGCCCCATCAACACGGTTTCCGCCACCGTAAATGGAAATAGCTGTGGGTTCTCCTGTGGCACACACGCGACGGCTCGCGCCGTGTCGTCCTGCGACAGGCCAGCCAGGCTCTGGCCGAACAATGTGATGTCGCCGCGTTGAGGTGCTGCGAGCTTCGCCAACAATTTCAACAGCGAGGTTTTGCCCGAACCATTGGGACCGACGATGCCGAGGATTTCACCGGATCGAACCTGCAACGTCACATCCTGGAGCACCCACCTGACATCGAGAGTGCTGGGTCTGCCGTAGCAGAAATAGGCTCCGCACACCTCATAGGCCAAGGGGGCATCAGTACCGATGCCGGCTCCATTATCGCTACGTGCTTTCCCCTGGAGATGCCTGCTCATGCCAGCCGATCCTTTCTCCAGACCAGCAGGTAGACGAAGAAGGGACCACCCGCTAGCGCCGTAATGACGCCGACCGGAACTTCCGACGGGACGAACAGGGTACGTGCCATGGTATCCGCCACCATCAGGAACATCCCACCGACCAACGTGGATGCCGGCAGGAGCAATCGGTGATCCGCCCCCACCACCAGACGCACCGCATGTGGAATGATCATGCCGATGAACCCAATCATGCCGCTGAAGGACACCACAGCCCCGGTCATGAGCGCTGACAAGAGGAAAATGACGCGCTTGGTCCGTTCCGTGTTGATACCCAAGGATCGCGCCGGTTCTTCACCTAACGCGAGAATGTTGAGCACCCGGACGTGCTTCCCCAGCAGGACGAGGCCGACGAGCAAATAGGCAGAGAGTGCGATCAGGACCGGATAGGCCGGCGCCGTGAGCGACCCCATGAGCCACGCCATCATCCCGAATGAGCGGTTCGGCTCCATGATGGAGGTGATGAACATAATGAGGGCGGAAAAGATGGCGTTGAGGATGACGCCTGCCAGCAGCACCGAATGGATCGGGAGTCGCTCATAGGACGCCGCCATGCGATAGATGACAAACAGCGCCACCAGGCTGCCCGCAAATCCGCAGACGGGTAAGAGCGACAACGCGAGGACTGTGGTGCCGATTCCGAACAGAACCGCGATGGCGACGCCCAGCGCCGCGCCGCTCGATACTCCCAGCACATAGGGATCGGCCAGGGGATTCCTCAGCAGCGCCTGCAGCGACACTCCGACAGCCGCCAGGCAACTTCCGACCAAAAATCCCAGCAACACGCGAGGCAACCGGACCTGCAGGAGAATGACCCCCGTGGTCCGGAGCGCATCTGGTTCGTTCGACGTCCCGACCACGGCAGACCACAAAAGAGTGAGAATGTGTCCCAAGGCGATGTACTGAGTACCAAGCTGTAAACACAGCATGGCAAGAATCACCGAGAGCAGCAGCAATACTCCCATTACGGCACACCAGCGCGAACGAGTCAGGATCGCTCCCTGAAATGGCCGATCAGTCGCGGTAAAGCTGGGGCCGGATTGCATGAGATTGGGTGAGAGGGATGGCGAGGTCAGCGCTGGTGGAGGTGACGTGGGATGACCGGCAGATGGCATCATGGCTTGATTGTCATCGGTTCAGAATCGAACGCTTCAGGATGGATGACCCTGGCGAGTGCTTCCAACCCCTGCATGACGCGCGGGCCTGGTCGATTGAGCGCATCCGCCGACACTTCCCGGAGGCGGTTCTGCTGCACGGCTGTTAACGTGGTCCAGCGTCGCCAAGCCTCCTGCTCGCTTCGCGGCACCGTCTCGACAGACCCCCGTGGGAAGATCAGAATTTCGGGATCTTCCTTCAACACCGTTTCCATCGTCAGACGCGGATAGGCTGTGGCCGCTGCGGCAGCGATATTGGTCCCTCCCGCCAACCCGATCATCTGATGGATGTAACTGCCTGGCCCCACTGTGATCAGCGGCTGGCTGTTGATGACATACAACACCCGGGTGCGCGACAAGCCTTCTGTTCGGCGACTGATCTCCGCCATCTGTTGCCGCATCTCGGCGGTCATCGCATGGGCGGCGGTCGAGCGATCGAAGATCCGCCCCAACGTATGAATGTGCGCAAACACCTGTTCCAACGACGCGGCTTCAAGCAGGAGGACCGGAATTTTCAGTTCCTCCAGCTTGGCCAGCACATTGGCACGATGAAACTCGAGCGGCGCCACGATCAGCTCTGGACGGAGTGCAATCAGCGATTCCAGGTTGGGATTGCTGTAGCCGACTTTCGGTTTCGCGGCGGCGGCTTCCGGAAAATTGCAGAAGTCTGTGACGCCGACGACCTGTTCGTCCAATCCGAGCGCGAACAACATTTCGGTAATACTCGGGGCCAGCGACACCACCCGCGTCGGAGCCTTGGCCACATAGAGTTTACGCCCTGCGTCGTCGATGAACGTACGCGGCGTGATGTTGGCCATGAACGGCATGCCGGTCAGAATGCCCTGTTGGCGGCGTTTCATCACCGTGTCCTCTCCCGGAGAGTCTCCAAATGCAAGTGCGAGGTAAGGCAGTACGACATAGCAGAGGATCGCGAGACATCCCACGACGAATCGAGCAAGAGACTTGATTCGACCGGCGCGCAAATAAAAAAATCCCCAGGGCCAACATGGAACCCTGAGGATTGCACCCGCACACTCATCCTCGCCTATTCCCCAGCCCACGAGGGAATAAAGGGTCTCTCCCTGGGCAGGTCTTCTGGCTCATGGTTCATCCTACTCCCCGCGCCTTCCCGTTCGGCGAACCAAACAGTGGCACATACGGGTTTCGTCCCCATTTACAGCGGCGGGACCGCGAGGGTTTTGCACCCTCTTCCCTTGACCCAAGGTGTCTGAAAACGCAGCAAACTTTAGGAGAGCATGACCAATCTTGTCAAGGGGAACCTGCGCTGCTCCGGTCAGGGCACTAGGCACGATAGCGTAACTTCAGAACGAGAATGGCCAGCGTCAGCACCAAGGTCACGAGATTCGCCAGGATAATCGGCAGCGCGCCGAGCAGCAGTCCGTAGACCAACCACAGAAACACCCCGATGATGAACGTCAGCAACATGCCCAACGACACATCCTGCGCCGAGCGCGTGCGCCAGGTCTGCTGGAGTTGAGGGATGAAGGCAATTGTCGTCAGGGTTCCTGCGAGCAATCCGATAAACGTGACCTGATCCATAGGGAAGTCCTCAGATGGAATGACGTGCGATGCGAGCGGAAGAGGGTATCCTGAAAGGAGAATTCACCCCGGCAGCTTGTCTTGTCCCCTGGCGCTATGGTAGCATCCCTTCCCATTCAAGGATAGTCGTTGAAAGACGCCGCAACAAAGGAGTAGGGCCGTGGCATTTGCCTGTGATCTCTGTGGGAAAAAGCATCAGACCGGTAACAACGTCAGCCACGCAAACAATAAGACGAAGCGCGTCTTCAATCCTAATTTGCAACGCGTGAAGGCACTGGTGAACGGGTCGGCCTTGCGAATTCGCGTGTGCACGCGCTGCCTGCGGTCGGGTCTGGTTAAAAAAGCGGTCTGATCTCTCCCGCGCTTCCCTTTCATGTTCAGTCCATGATTTGATTTCACACTCGAGGTGCGTCCGCTCACCCGGTTCTCCACTGCTTCAACCACGCTCTGCCTCCCGCCTCCGGGGAACCTCAGCCGACCTGCTCGGCCTCATCGCACGTAATACACCAACGTTCCGCCCGACCCTATCGAGGCGCGAGCAGAAACATGCCGAAAGAAGACGGATCCGTTCGATCGGTGTACAATCCCGCATGTACAGAAGACCGCTCAGACCAGATCACTGTCGAATCGGGAGGCACGATGATGAAACGCACTTGGACCTTCGGCCTGATCGCCCTGTTCATCGGCATCACCGCATGCAGTCATTTCCAAAATAGAGAAGCGGCGTATCTGGATTCAGTCAAAGGGCGGGCAACACAGACTGAGGTGAGGCAGGAACTAGGGGCGCCTAAAGCAGTACGGAAGAGCGACGAGGGAGAGACGGTGTGGGTCTATGAAATCCGCGAACAACAGGCCGGCAATCGGTACACCGCGCCCGGCATCTGGTGTGAAGAATATCTGCTGACATTCGATGGTGCAGCAGTGCTGCAGAAATGGAAACAAGTTTCACATTTTCACGGCGGCGAACTCATGCCGACGGAATGTATTCCGGGTGATCCTGCTCCGAAATAACTCAGGCCGGACATTACCGGAAAACATCTACGCGTTGCTTACGACATCGCACGGGAATGTGGAGAGAGGAATCAGCAACGCACCAGTCTTATTGGTTCATGGCACAACTATCTAAGACGAATCTAGCCGATGCCTCTCTGAGCATAGGCGTGAAATTGACCAGATTCAGCATTATCACCCTCGCTCTCCAGGCGAACGCACCCCGGATGAGCCGAGGATTCTGTCACAGCAGCAAGAGCCCGTTGAACAAGGAGGCCATCATAAAAAGAGGCATCTACTTCTCCGTCCAGTTCACCTCTGAAACAGGCATCGACAAAACTATGCATCATGGTCTGCAGACAATGCTGTGTGTCGTTTGAGGTTGGTTTTTGTAACGGCAGAGCTTTCCAACTTGGGCTCGCAGGGCTTGAGACCTGCAAGGTATCTACGGAGCCTCTGCTCAATGACGCTTTCAGCGCGCCATCTCGTCCTATCACCTCAATATAAGCCTTTTCCCCAGTGCACGGCGTAGCGCGACTGGCAAACCACTGGCCACGAACTCCGTTTTTGTAAACGAACCAAGCCCCTGCGATATCATCAGTTTCCACAGGAGTCAGATGTCTGCTCACGCTATCGATACCTTCGCGTGGTATCAACACCGTGAATCCAGAGACTGATTCAATCGGTCCCAGAATGAAATTCGCCAGATCGAAGAGATGAGACCCCACGTCATAGAGCACTCCAGCTCCAGCGCAGCTAACTTTTTCACGAAATCCAACCAGAGAATCGGGATGGAGACCTTGCCAGGTATCGAACTGAATGCGCACATAATGAGGCTGGCCTATGTCGCCACGCAGCACTCGTCGCTTCAGTTCCTGAACACCATACAAATACCGATAGGTAAATGCCATCTGATGGATCCGCTGACTTTGTTCTGCTGCGAGAAGCACCTGCACAGCTTCGTTGGCGCTAATCCCCAGCGGCTTTTCACATAAGACATGCTTCCGAGCAGCCAGTGCAGCCTGGGTCTGACGTGCATGAAAAACATTCGGAGTGACAATGGTCACAGCGTCAATGTCATTCCGCGCACACAATTCCTCGTAGTCGGTCGTAGCCTCCGGCACATTCAGACGCTGAGCCATTGCGCGAGTTCTGTCGTAATCGCGTCCGCATAATGCCACGACATCTGCTTGCGGGTGAGATTGCAAACCGGGGATATGACATGCTTCTGCAAAAGCGCCCGTCCCTATCACCCCTACGCGCAACTTGTTCATGGAGATTCTCTTTCTGAGCGAAATATTCCGGAGAAATTGACGGCTGCCTGCGAGAAGACCTTGAAATTGGGTGCCTGGAGGGCTGCACCCGCATGCCTGTGGGCCCTTACCGATCGCTGTTTCCGAATCGAGTGAGTTCAGATTATATGCGTCTCGTCGAGAAATCAGGGCCACACATCCATGGCTACCCCTTCACCAACCGATATCTCTGGACCTACCATATTCCCAACCGCCACCTGCGTTTCAGGCATTCCGAGGATAAGCCCCTGCTCTCGAATCTCGAAGCCATCCCAAGGTATACGGGCAACATGTCCGGTTTGAATCACCACGACATCGGCATAACTGATCTGCCGCGTAACCGAATTGAGAATTAAGCGTGTGATGAGTCCCCACTCTTCCCCTGCCCGATTATTGACAATCCATTTATCACTTCCCATATAACCTCCTACAGCAAACAGGACTGCCTTTCAGTTTTCTTAATTCAGAAGTCGTACCATGTGCGCCTCCCCCGTGACGTTCATTCTTGAATAGATGAAACAAGACGTCAGGACTATCGGTTCGGTGAGGTTAGCGCTGGTGGTCGAGGCAGGAAATTGATGCGTTATGCTCTCAGTTGCCCACGCGGAGTTTTCGCTCGGGGTGGCCCATATTCATACACATAAGAAGGTAGGGAATGGCTACCAACCGCATTAAGCACGACATGGAGTGACTTACGACTTCTCAATGACCCTACTGCACGCCTAACGACATCATGTGGAGTGGAGTTTGCGCGGACCACGAGCAGGAGCACATCGGCATGTCCTTCGAGCACATTCATGGTCGCTTGAGGAAGAATCGGAGGAGTATTCAAAATGATGTAATCAAAACGCATTCGGAGCCGGTCAAAGAGAGCTGCGAGACGGTCTGTTCGGAGTACTTCGGTCGAATTGCCGACCGCGTTTCCCACAGGCATAACCCAGCAAGAAACATCACCAAAGCTCGATACGCAGTCATCAAGGTCCAGAGTGCCGGCGAGATAGTCAGCCAATCCGCCCACTGTGCTATTCTCCATAAATTTATCCAATCCGGGGCATTTCATATCGCAATCCAATAGCAACACCCGCTTGCCCAAGTCGCGGGCCATAGTGTAGCCGAGATTGATGACAGTCGTCGTCTTACCCTCCCCAGGAAGCGCGCTCGAAACAGCGACAACAGACGCTCGTCCCGATGTTGCGAGGGGTGCGAGGCGTGTCGCTGCGACTCGATACTGTTCCGAAGCAATAGCGTTAGGGAACCATCGAACGATGAAGCTCGGTTGAGGCGAAACAGTTGCCGTTCCGCCCCAAGCCGCAGTCGCTTCCGGGGTGGGTATCAAACTGCCATCAGTTGCTCCCCCTCCCCGACCAAAGGACACTGTAGGGAAAAAGCGCTTCCAGTTTCCGTAGGCAAAATCCAAATTGAAATGTGGAATGACCGCTAACAATTGAGGACCAAACATTTGCTCAATATCCTCGGGGCGCCGGAACTGGGGATTAGATTGCTCTAGAATGATGACGATCCCCAAACCCACGCCGCATCCCAATAACAATCCAAAAAACATCACCCGTGGCTGATTGGGCCGCTCAGGAGCTCGAGGGAATTTAGCTTTCTCCAGCACTTTCAATTGAGCCCCCTTCTGACGCTTCTCCAGATTTTCAGCTACTAGGGCGTGCAACCGCTTTTCGACTAACGAATGGTAGCTGCTCTTCAGATTGTCGTAATCCCGCATTAAGGTCAGTAATTCCTGTTCCACCGCAGGCGCCGTCTCAACCAGGCGATCATATGCCGTCTTTTCAGCCAACAGCATTCGCTGCCGCTCGAGCAGAAGTGCGCGCTCATTTTTAATCTCAGCCAACTGCTTTTTCAGATCTTGATAATATGGATCTTTTGCCTGTTCCTCGGACTGCTCCTTTGTCACATTGTACTGACTACGAAGTTTCTGTTCGAGCTGGCTGATCTCCTCCTTGGTCAACATGACCTCAGGATATCCCTCCCAAAACTCAGACTGAAGCTGTGCTAACTTGGCTTTCAGATCGTTTAGCCGCGTGAAGGCCGGATTTGCCTGAGCCGGCCCGTTAACTAACGTTGGGATCGTCACGCCAAACTGCACATACTGCTGTAGGGCATGGTTGACAAGCCCCAATCGATCGGTCTGCCGTTGCAAGTTCTCCCTCACCACATTAAGTTCTCCGTGAAGCCGATCAAGCGTCCGGAAATTTGTTTCGGCCGCTTGAGGAAGCTGGCCGACGTGTTGCGACTTGAATCGGCTGATTTCCTCTTCTTTTTTGTCGAGCAACAGTTTGGTGCGAGCCACTTCATTGTCCAAAAACTCCGTTGCTCCTTCCGCCGTCTGAGTGCGATCTTTCAGATCTTCATCAATCAACATGTCGACAATTCGAGCCGTGACCTTCATTGCGGTGGCAGGATCTTGATGCGCGAACGATACCGAAAAAGCTCCGATGTTGTTCTGTCCTGGCGTTGTCCCTTTGCCGACAGGCATCACTTCTATGGCGCTATTCATTAGACCAATGGCAGCTTCCTCGCCAGACTCAACCACCAGTGCGGGGAAAAGATTAAGTTCAGTTCGAATCTTCTCCAATCGGGAATGGTCACGAACCTGAGTTTCTATTACAAAGATCCGTCGCTCAAAATTTGTCTTCCCTTCAATACCCTGCACCAAGATCTCTGGGACCTTTTGATCCTCTAACAGAATCAAAGCGTCAGAACGATAGATCTTCGTAGCTATCTTGCAATAAAGAAAGGCAGCTGCTACTGACAAAAATATGATAGTAAGAAGAATCCACTTCCGCCGGAGAGCCATGCGATAATAATCGCGCAACATGCTTATCGCGGAATTTGTCGGGGTGAGGGCAATCTCAGTTTGCATCATAGATATAACTCGTCCATTCTGTTCACACTTTCGCAGCGTATCTAATGGTTGCACTACGGACGATTCAATTGAGAACATTGACCCAGCTCTAATCGGCGTACGATTGAACGCTTGTTGTTCACCATGCCGATAGCTCCTCACACAATTCACCGCCGGCGGTGAGATGAGCCCTGTAGCTTCCCTGTTCGCCTGCTAGAACCGACCTAATCATCGTTACTGTCCAGACCTCGAAACGATGGCACAGATTGCGTGAGTCGCCAGTGTACTTTGCTTCAGCTAGACACTTTAAGCAATTCTTCTACCTGCTTGGTCCGGAGCAGGCAGGCTCATCCTCAATCCACTCCGTACCGAAGACGCCCACGTCTTCGATCTTGTCCGACGGACGGAAATCCGTGACCAATTCGCGTAAACGCTCAATCGCTTTCTCTGAATTATTGAGGTACGCAGCCGCCTCCATGGCCATCATCATGCCCGACACTTTGCTAACATCGGTCATGCTCCTTCGCCGAATACGCATAATCTTTCCCAAACTTGATCGCTCTGCCAACTCATCAGTTCCAACGAGTTCCTCATACAATTTTTCACCCGGACGGAGACCCACGAAACGGATGGGCATTTCACGCCCAGGGACGAGACCCGACAGACGAATGAGATTTCTCGCCAGATCCAACACTTTAATTTGCTCACCCATGTCCAGCACATAGGTGGCGCCCTGCTCACCCAACGTGGCCGCTTGCAGCACGAGATGGACAGCTTCGGGAATCAACATGAAGTAC
>JAHBWO010000153.1 GCA_019636945.1 Nitrospira sp.
GATCTCGAGGTGAAGAACATGGTCCAAGTGGCGCGTTGTGTGGCGGAAGCGGCCTTGTGGAGGGAGAACAGCGTCGGCGCCCACTACCGATCCGATTTCCCCGGGACGCGACGCCCTGGATGGAAGACGCATAGCCGACTGCGTCTCACGGATCGAACTACTGAGCGGGTGGGTTTGAGACCTCGGGGGAAACTGGTGCCATGGCATACCCCGAAGACGGGATGACATGACCGGTCGACTCCAGGTCATGTGAGAGGAAGGTTCGGTAGTACCGAAGGACCTTGCGGACATATTGGCGTGTTTCATCGATCGGTGGAAGGGTGCGGTACCGGTCGACCACGTGCTCTCCGGCATTGTAGGCCGCAAGCGCGAGAGGGAGATTCCCTCGGAATCGATCCAATAGTTGACGGAGATACTTGGTTCCTCCACCGATATTGTCTTCGGGATCATACAGATCTCGAACATCCAACTGGAGTGCGGTCCGCGGCATCAACTGCATCAACCCGATCGCACCGGATCGTGAAACGGCGCGGGGGTCAAAATTTGATTCGGCCTTGATCACGGCACGGATAAGAGCCGGATGGAGTTGATGTTGCCTTGAAAACCGCTTGATCATCGGCTCCAATTCCTGCTCGGAGATGGCCGGGTGTAGTCGATTCGGGCGGATGTCGACTCGGCGATATCGGATATCAGAAGGGACATTGGTCAGAGAAATGGTCCCCTTGGAGTCAATGTACTGATAAATCTCCGCATGCAGAGATGGAACTGTATCCAGTAGACAACCACTCAGCAAGAGCGCAGTTGCCAGGCTGGTGCGCATGCACGCGGAAACGGATAGGAATCTGTGATTCAGCATGGTCACACGATAGCAGTCTTTAATGGACTGTCAAGGAATTGTGGGTCTTCTGCTGCTCGGCTGTATGAGGACCTGATGATACGGCAGAGAATCGGGGCATCAGCTTGATGTAGGAGGTTCTGAGAGACGGGCCCGAGACTGAATAAACCGCGCTTGTAGCTTGCGGGTTAGAGGGCCTGGCGCTCCATTTCCCACTCGCCTGTTGTCGACCGCCACCACCGGCAGGATTTCCATGCTGGTGTTGGTCAAAAAGCACTCATCGGCCTGATAGAGTTGGTCAACGGTAAAATACCCTTCCTCGAAGGGTAGGTGGAGTTCTTCGGCCAATTGAATTACGACTTGTCTGGTGATGCCATTGAGGAGGCCACAGTCCAAGGCGGGCGTGCTCAGCCGGCCATCACGGACGAAAAAGAGATTGCTCGTTGTGCCTTCGGTCAGGTGTCCTTCCCAATTGAGCAGAAGGCTGTCGAAAGCGTTCCCTGCGATGGCCTCTTGCTTGGCCAAGATGTTGTTCAGAAAATTGGTGGTCTTGATTCGCGGTGGGAGGGCACTCGGCAGGTTACGCTTGGTCGATGCGACCATTACGGCGACGCCGTGGTCATAGAGGCAAGATGCCGGAGGTACCAGAGGCTTGGTCATCACGACGACGGTCGGCGAGGAGCACAGGGCCGGATCCAGCCCTATCTCCCCGACTCCACGCGAGATTGTGATTCGCACATAAGCGTCTTGGTGATCATTTCCTACCTCGTTGCGCACCAGGGCTTCATGTAGAATATCAGCCCACTGTGCGAGAGGAGTCGGAATCTTGATGCCGATGGCATCAGCGGACTGAAATAGTCGTGATAGGTGGCGGTCTCGCATGAAGAGGCGAGGGCCATACGAGCGCATCGTTTCAAAGACTCCATCGCCGTAGAGAAAACCATGATCGAAGACGGAGATGACGGCTTCGTGGTCGTGCACAAATCGATCGTTCAAGTAGATCCACATCGTGCTACCCAAAAGCGCTGAAAAAAGCCTGGGCCTTATGAATGGTTTCCTCGTACTCGCGTGCCGGGTCGGAATCGGCCACGATGCCGGCGCCGACCTGGAGATAGCCTGTCCCATTCATCATCGTGAGCGTACGAATCAGGATATTGAAGTCAAGGTCACCACTCCAGCTGAGATACCCCATGGAGCCGGTATAGGGACCGCGGCGGACCGGTTCTAATTCCTCAATGATCTCCATACAGCGGATCTTCGGAACGCCGGTGATCGTGCCTCCTGGAAACATGGCTCTGAGTAGATCGAATCCTGTCGCCTGCTCCGTGAGCGTACCGGCGATATGAGACACCAAGTGGCTGACATGCGAGTACTGTTCCAAGGTCATGACTTCATCGACCCGGAGGCTCCCAAATCGGCAGACACGACCGAGATCGTTACGCTCGAGATCGACGAGCATAATGTGTTCCGCTCGCTCCTTCTCATTGGCCTGCAGTTCCGCGACGAGTCGTTCATCTTCGAACGGTGTTTTCCCTCGGGGTCTGGTTCCTGCGATCGGCCTGGTATCCGCTCGGCGACCCTCAAGGCGAACAAGGCGCTCGGGTGATGAGCTGATGAGGCGGATGGTATCGAGCCGAAGTAGTCCAGAAAATGGCGAAGGGTTCAGTGTCCGTAGGCGACGATAGGCGGAGAGATCGGCTTGCAGCGGTCCTTGACGGAGTGCTGCGCAATTGACGGCGAAGCGGTGTGAGAGATTTGCTTGGTAAATGTCGCCGGCGGCGATGTAATCCTGGCACCGGCGGACACTCTGCATATAGGCTGATCGTTCCTGCTCCGGTGTGAAGGTAAGGGGGCCCAGATCATCCGGATGGGCGGTGCCCGCGTCCGGCTGCGTCAAGAGGGCTTCGAAGGCAGCAAGCCGGTCCCTTCCTTCACGGAAAAGTTGTTCTCGCGACTCACCTAAAAATCGTGTCAGTGGCGGACAGTACATCAGTACCAGATGGTTGCACGTATGGTCGACGGCTGCGACGAGATCAAAAAATGCGAATTCCAAGTCAGGAACGATGGGATGAGCCGAGGCGAGCGACGGTAATGTCTCAAATTGGCGAACGAGATCATAGCTGAGGTACCCCACGGCCCCTCCGAAAAACGGAGGAGCATCGAGAGGGCGAGCGATGTGCTGGTCGGCGAACAGTTGAGCTAATCTCTGAAAGGGAGCTAGTCCTGACGGGCTGTGGCTCCATGTCGGTTGTTCTGTCAGGTGGCTGCCCGCTCCAGACACCCGGCAATAGGGATTTGTGGAGAAGTACGAATATCGCCCCATTGATCGTCCACCGGCACTTTCCAATAGAAAAGACGGCTGCCCGGTCGAAGCGATGTTGGCATACAGCTCCAAGGGGGTGGCTGATGGACAGGGACGAGTGACGATAAGCGGTGAGGGGGAGCCATGCAAAAAACTTGATGATATAGCTTGTCGCATGGATTGGGAATGCCCTAAGTCAGTAGTGCAAAATAGTGTCGGCTCACTATACCGCAGAGATTTCTGGGGAGATAGATGTCTAACGGCTTGACATTACAAGCAGACCTTTGCTTAAATTGCTCGCCCATCAACGGCAGAGTTGTGACTGTGTGCTCTGCCCCCCATGGGTTTCAGGATGGCCCCTTCACAAGATCCCTTATATGCGGGGCTCGGCCAAGCGATCAGGATCGCAACTGATCTCCTTGCTGCCTTGATTGTGGGAGGAGCATTGGGGTGGGTCTGTGATACGTATGTGTTTGACTCGACGCCATGGTGCATGATTATCGGGCTTTTGATGGGGATCGTGGCAGGGATGAGAAATGCGTATCGATCGATTCAGCGGTGGCCGAAGACGTAGTGTTTCAGGCTGACGTTTCCATAACTAAAACCCTATAAGGACAGACGAGAACATCGTGGAAGAAAGCCCCCTTCATCAATTCGAGCTTCAGAACTGGATTCCCATTTCGCTGGGCGGATTGGATATTTCCATTAATAAGGCCGTTGTCTTTATGTGGATCGTCGTGCTGGTCGCGGCGGTGCTCATGGTGATGGCAGGGTCTGCAAGGAAGTTGGTCCCGGGTAAGTTGCAGAGTCTGGCAGAGATGATGGTGGATTTCATTCGCAGCATGATCCTGGACACGATGGGGAAGGAGGGTATGCGATTTTTCCCTCTGGTTGCCACTCTCTTCGTGTTCATCCTCTTCAGTAATCTGATCGGCTTGATTCCAGGCAGCTATACGGTGACGAGCCAGATTATCGTGACGGCCGTCTTCTCGTTCCTGGTCTATGGGTTGAGCTTGGTCATGGGGTTCATGCTACATGGCGTAAAGTTCCTCGGCATCCTGGTTCCGCCAGGGACACCAGGATGGTTGGTGCCCTTGATGATTCCGATTGAGATCATTAGCCAGGTGGCGCGACCAGTTTCACTGGCGGTTCGATTATTCGCGAATATGACAGCGGGCCATGTGATGCTCGCGGTCTTGTTCAGCCTCACGATTGGCGGCGGGTTGCTGATCGGATGGTTACCCTTTGCATTTACAGTCGCCATCTATGGATTGGAATTCGGTATCGCGTTTATTCAAGCCTACATTTTCAGTATCTTGACCTGCGTCTACCTGGGTGACGCGTTTCATTTACATGGCCATGATGAGCACGCGCATTAGCGCATGCCAGTTTAGACAAGAGAGGAGTAAGACATAATGGATTCAGCAGCAGCAGGGTTGATCGGTATGGGATGTGCCGCGGCAGGGTTTGCCGGTGCGGGTGTCGGTATCGGGTTTATCTTTGGAAAGATGATCGAGGTCGTGGCACGTCAGCCCGAGGCGGAAGCACGCGTCACGAAGTACATGTGGATCGGGTTCGCGCTGGTGGAAGCCATTGCGTTGTACGGCTTGGTCATTGCCTTTATCATCATGGGATTCCGTAAATAACTAGGGAGCGTTAACCGTTACTCGTTACTCGTTTATCGAGAGATTATTCTCGTCCGACGTTTCACGTGTGACGTTTCACGAACGCGTGTATGCCACAGTTTGAATCGCACTTTTTCTCGTCGCTGATTTTCTGGGAAGTCGTCTCATTCGGCATTTTATTGTTCATCCTGTATAAGTACGCATTCCCGGGTATCCTCAGTGTCCTTGAGGAGCGAGAAAAGAAAATTAAGGACAGCCTCGATCAGGCCGAGCGTCATCGGTCCGAGGCCGAGAGTCGGCTGAAGGACTATGAGGCGAAGCTCAGTGCAGCGGGTAAGGAAGCAGAGGCCATTCTTGCGGCGGCAAAAGAACGAGCGCAGCGGCTGCTTGATGAAAACGAGCAACGGTTGAGTGCTGACGCTGAGCGGATTAAAGGCGATGCCACAAGGGAGATCGAGCAAGAACGGCGCAAGGCCCTTCAGGACATTCGTACCCAGACCACGGAATTGGCACTGATGGTCGCGGAAAAGGTTGTGCAGCGGAGTTTGACGGAAGCTGATCAACGGAAGTTCGCCGACGAAGCGCTTGAGGCCCTTTCTCGATCACAACAGCGTTAATCGATTCCCATCGTGATCGTCAGGGGGAGTCAGCTCAGGCTGACTCCCCCTGGACGATACCCATCTAGATCTACCGTCACAAACTGAAATCCAAGTTCTTTGAGTCGTCTAGTGATTCGTGTGCACCGAACTGGTTCAATGAGCCAGGGGAGATCATTGGGCGCCACTTCAATTCTGGCGATATCGCCGTGGTTTCTGACTCGAAAATGGCGGAGCCCCTCGCGTTGAAGCATGGCTTCGGCGTCTTCCACCCGGCTCAGTTTTTCCAGTGTGATTGGCATTCCCCGTGGGATTCGTGAGGACAGGCAGGCTGCTGCAGGCTTGTCCCAGTTCGAGAGACCAAGTTCCTTGGCCAGGATGCGGATGTCGGATTTTGACAGCTCGGCCTCGACAAGAGGGCTCCTGACGCCCAATCCCCGTGCCGCCTTCATACCTGGACGATCATCACCCAGGTCGTCCAGATTGGTGCCATCCACGACGTACGCGGCGTTCTTTGATTCTCGGACATTCCCAAGCAGCTGATATAAATCTGTTTTGCAGTGAAAGCACCGGCTGGCGTCATTCTTGACGAAATCGTCAATCGCCAGTTGGTCCGTTTGCACCAGTTCATGCCGGGCGCCAATTTCATGAGCGACTCGCTTGGCTGCTTCGAGTTCCAGTACGGGGAATGTTGGGGAGACGGCCGTGATGCCGATCGCTTTTTCCCCAAGTTGCTCATGCGCAACCTTGAGTACGAAGGTGCTGTCGATTCCACCGGAATAGGCGACAACCACGGAACCCAACTCTGTGAGTACGGTTCGAAGTCGAAGAAGCTTGTCTTGAAGAACAGTCGCTTGCATAGGTGCTTCGTTCCTAACGTCGCGCATAGATCTCGATGATGTCCACACGCCTGGCTAGTGACGGACTTTCGCTTTGGTAATATTCCCCACCACCACGAGGGCGTAGAGGTGAGGGTTGAGATATTGCTTGGCCACGCGCTGCACGTCCTCTTTCGTGACTCGGTCAATCCATTTGGGGTATTGGCTGAAGTAGTCGAATCCGAGGCCGAAAAACTCTACCTGCCCCAAGACTTGAGCCAACTTCGCCGTGGAGTCCAGTCGCAACGGGAAGCTCCCCATCAAAAACGACTTAGCTTCGGCTAGCTCCTGGTCGGTCACCGGTGCCTCACGGATCGCCTTCATCTCAGCTAAGACACTGCTGATGGCCTGGTTGGTGGTCTCCGTGCGAGTCTGGAGGCTGATCCAGAATGATCCCGGCATGGCTCTCGCGTCATAGTGGCTTGTGATGCCGTAGGCAAGCCCTTGCTTGTCACGAATGGAATCCATCAGCCGCGAGGAAAATCCACCGGCTCCAAGCACATGATTCATGACGGTGACCGCATAGAAGTCAGGGTTCGTTCGGGTAATTCCGGAATGACCCAATACAATAGTAGACTGAGTTAAGTCTTTTTCGATGAATTGGACGGTCTTTTTCTCGATACTGGGTGTTTTTCTGACCGGCCGGGGTGGGGTAAGGCCTTTCTTCCAAGACCCGAAATGTACCTGAACGAGCGACGTCGCTTGTTCGACTGTCACGTCACCAACGATGGTCAGGATGACTTGGTTAGGGAGATACTCTTTCGCGTAGAAACTTTGAATATCGGACAAGGTGATCTTGTTGAGCGTCTCCTCGGTTCCTTGTACCGGCCAGCGATAGGGGTGAGTCTGATAGACCAGCTGGTTGAAGGCTTTCATCGCCACATGACCGGGGTCATCGTTGTCGCTCGCGATTTCACCATGGATCTGTGATCGAATCCGTTCAAATTCCTGTTTGGGGAATGCCGGGCGCTGAAGGATATCGGCAAGAAGCGTAAACCCCAGGTCAATATCCTTTCTCAGGATACGGGCCGACGCGGTCGTGAAATCTTCACTAGCTTGTGCGCCCAGTGATCCTCCGACAAAATCGATCTGTTCGGCGAGTTGCTTGGACGATCGTGATGTCGTGCCCTCATCGAGCAGGCTGGCCAAGAGATTCGCAACACCTGCCTTCTCCGGAGGATCCTGCGATGAGCCGGCTTTGATGAGCGCATGGAGTTCCACAATGGGAAGGAAATGTTGTTCCAGCACGACGACTGTCATCCCATTCTGTGCGGTGAACTTAACAGGTGCGAGGTCGGCAGCGGTCGCTCCCAAGGGAATACTCATCGACAAAGCGGCACCAAGAGCCCAGCACGTCGGTTGAAGAAGTAATCGTCTTCGAACAAACCGGAGGCTGGAATTGGAGTGCCCCGCAGGGCATGCAGTGTGATTCATGTCGTCCTAGGACTTCCCATCATGGGTCGCTGAGGGAGGCGATTCGGGTGGTTTTGGTGGTAAGGGGATCAGAATCCCAGTCGTGCGACTCTCAGGAGTCAAATACTGCTTCGCGACACGTTGAATATCTTGGGCTGTGACCGCACGGATACGTTCAACGAACTGATTGATACGTCGCCACCCAGCGCCGACGGTCTCTGCTTGTCCCATGAGCATGGCGTGGCGAAAATTCGAATCTTGCTCAAACACGCGCGACGCTTCCACCTGGTTTTTGGCTCGTTGGAGTTCCAGCTCCGATGGGGGTTCATTCTGAAGACGCAAGACCTCTCGTTGGAGCGCTTCTTCTACAGTCTCGACCTTTGTCCCAGGATTGATCACCGCATAAAAATAGAAGAGGCCGGGATCGGTTTGCAGCAAGCTGTAGTCTGCACCGACTGCGAGCGCCATTTTCTGGTCATAGACCAGACTCTGGTAGAGACGGGAGCTCTTCCCATGCGAGAGGATCGACTCAAGGAGGTCCAGGGCGTAGCTGTCCTCGCTCGAATAATTTGGGATACGAAATCCCATCATCACGAACGGGACCTGGGCTTCTCGCTTGAGAAGAAACCGACGTTCGCCGCGCTGTTCCGGCTCGGGCGGCAAAGTTTGTTTCGGCGATGGGCCTCGGGGAATCGGCTCAAATAGCCGTTTGATTATGGGAAGGAGTGAGTCGGCTTTGATGTCGCCCACTACGATCAACGTGGCATTGTTGGGCGAATAGAAGGTGTCGTAGTGGCGCTGTAAATCCTCGATCGCCATCGCATCGAGATCTGCGAACCAGCCGATCACCGGCCAATGATAGGGATGGCTCATGAAGACCTGAGCAAACAAAGCCTCCACTAGGGCGCCTTGTGGGTCATCCTCTGATCTCAAACGGCGTTCCTCTTTCACGACGTCGCGCTCAGTCTGGAACTCACCGTGATCGAGCAGCAACCCTTGCATCCGGTCGGCCTCTAGTTCCAAGGCGAGTCCGACGCGGTCAGCCGCCACATTTTCAAAATAGGCGGTAAAATCCTGTCCCGTAAAGGCGTTGTCAATCCCTCCATTCTTCCGGATGATGCGGGAAAAAGAGCCTTTGGGATACCTGGCCGTCCCTTTGAACATCATGTGCTCGAGCATATGTGAGAGGCCCGCACGCCCCATGACTTCGTTGCGGGAGCCTACCTTGTACCAGACCTGAACCGTAGCCACCGGGGCTTTCGGCACTTCGATCAGCAGCACCTTCATGCCGTTGGAGAGGATGTATTCGTTGGGGTCGGCCCCCATGGAGATGGAGTGGGTGCCCAGGATCAGGAGCATCCCTGCCAGGCAGGCAAACCACGTGCGTGTAATCATCGGCCTGATCATAATGGATGTTGAATACGGTATGCTAACAACGGGTTTCGATAGCTGTCAAGGTAACGGGAGGTTGGCTGTCGGAGACATCACCAAGTTGTCCGCAGGCCCCATAGACATCGCGCCCGCGACTTCTACGGACATACACATCGAGTCCCGCCTTGCGGAGATCAGATTGAAAACGAATCACATCTTTGTCGGGCGGACGATGGAATCGACTTCCAGGAAACTCATTGAACGGGATCAGATTGACTTTGCAGCGCAAGGATCTCAGCAACTGCACTAAGCGCCGAGCATCGGCGGGAAGATCATTGACACCGGCCAGCAGAACGTATTCGAACGTCAACCGTTGGTGCGGCGCAAGTGGGTACCGTCGACAAGCAGCCAGGAGCGATTTCAGGGACGCGATGTCACTGGCGGCCGGCATCAGGTCTCGGCGTTGTTCCTCTGTGGTAGCATTCAGAGAAACGGCGAGATTCACGCCTAGCGCGGCGATTTCAGAGAGGCGGGATGCTAGACCT
>JAHBWO010000154.1 GCA_019636945.1 Nitrospira sp.
GTGGAAGGGCCATCGCTCAACGGATAAAAGGTACGCCGGGGATAACAGGCTGATCTCCCCCAAGAGTTCACATCGACGGGGAGGTTTGGCACCTCGATGTCGACTCATCGCATCCTGGGGCTGAAGCTGGTCCCAAGGGTTAGGCTGTTCGCCTATTAAAGCGGTACGAGAGTTGGGTTCAGAACGTCGTGAGACAGTTCGGTCCCTATCTGTTGTGGGCGCAGGAGAGTTGAGAGGGGCTTTCACTAGTACGAGAGGACTGTGAAGGACGGACCGCTAGTGTGCCGGTTGTCGTGCCAACGGCAGTGCCGGGTAGCTATGTCCGGTAGCGATAATCGCTGAAAGCATCTAAGCGAGAAGCGTGCCTCAAGATAAGCTCTCCCGTAGCGTATGCTACCTAAAGACCACTCGTAGACTACGAGTTTGATAGGCTGGGTGTGGAAGGCGTGTGAGCGCTGTAGCTAACCAGTACTAATCGGTCGTGCGGTTTAACATCCTTTGCTCCTGATAGACATGG
Organism: Nitrospira sp.; assembly: GCA_019636945.1. Lineage (GTDB taxonomy): Bacteria > Nitrospirota > Nitrospiria > Nitrospirales > Nitrospiraceae > Nitrospira_D. The sequence continues at coordinate 518 of JAHBWO010000154.1, forward strand.
TCTCGCGCATCGCACAGTGCGCGTCGTGAAACGTAAAAAGTGAAACGTGAAAATTATTAAAATTTTTCACCTGTCACATTCAACTTTTCACACAAGATGTATTCAGTATGAATGTTCCCGGTGGCCATACCGGAGGGGCCCCACCCGTTCCCATACCGAACACGGAAGTTAAGCCCTCCAAGGCCGATGTTACTGCTGCCGCGAGGCAGTGGGAAAGTAGGACGCTGCCGGGTTACAAAAAGAAGCCTGCTGGTGGAAGCCAGCAGGCTTTCTTATTTTGTGTAACCCGCAGCCGCGTCCTGAAGAGAGTCGGTGGGCTTTCTCCGGAGACGTTAATCACGATACAATGATACAGAGTCGACGGTACGAGCAAGCTCGGTGTGGAACTCTGCCGGGTTATAACGAAGGCCCGCTGATCGAAAGATTGGCGGGCCTTTTCTTGTTGGACTTGGTGTAGCGTCCAGTAGAAAGGCAATGGGATTTATCCGGCCACGACACTTCCGATAAAGCGATGAAGTGACCTTCCCCCGATTGTACAGACACCTCACGAAGGAGGACAATGATGCAATCGGAGGATGGCATAAGTAGTAAGACGAGATGGCAGTACACGGAAGACTTCAAAGCAGAAGCAATGCGCTTAGTTCAAGAATCGGGACAACCTGTTGCCCACGTGGCATAGAATCTGGGTATTGCCGACCATCTGCTCTACCGGTGGCGGGCCGAGCAACAGCAGGCCGAGTGCCAGGGCCGCACACGCCAGTCGATACGGGCCGAACAAGAGGAGCTCGCGCGGTTGCGACGAGAAAATGCTGTTCTGAAGCAGGAGTGTGATTTTTAAAGGGGCTGGCATAGCTAAAGAGACCTGAGAAGGGTAACTTTAGCGAATGATTTATAGACGGCGAAGCCGGTTGAACGGGAAGCAGCAGGGACGCCTGATTGATCTGTTTGTCGCAGGAGCCACGGCACGAGCCGCGGCGGAGCTTGTCGGTGTGAACCGGAATACTGCCCGAGTGTTTTACCATCGGCTGCGCCAGTTGATTGGCAGTAAGCGGCCCAGCTATGATTTGTCGGGCGAGGTGGAGGCGGATGAGAGTTACTTTGGGGGTGTTCGTAAAGGCAACCGTGGCCGGGGCGCAGCGGGCAAGGTGCCGGTGTTTGGTTTGTTAAAACGGGGCGGGAAGGTGATTGCCGCGATTATTCCGAATGCCCAGTCGAGAACGCTGCTGCCCATCATTCGTGAGCAGGTGCCACCAGACAGCATCGTCTATGTGGATAGCTTCACCGCGTATGATGTGCTGGATGTCTCAGAGTTTCACCCTCGACGCGTCAACCACAGCAAGGTCTTCGTCACCAAGCGGGGGCATCACATCAATGGGATTGAGAAATTCTGGAACCAAGCCAAGCGGCATTTGCGCCGATTCAATGGCATCACACCAGACAATTGTTACTGGTTTTTGAAGGAGTGTGAATGGCGCTTCAATAACGGCAATCATCAACAGCTGTTGAAGCAGCTTAAATCATGGTATAAATCAACTAAGCATTAGCTCTTAGCTATGCCAGCCCATTTTTTAAAACGTGCGGTGGTCTTCTTCGCGAAGGAGTCCCGATGAGATGACGGGTGATCCAGGAGCGCGACCGTCGCTATCCGATCCGCCTCATGTGCCGAGCCTTGGCTGTATCCTCTGCAGGATATTATGCCTGGCGGGCACGTCCCGAGAGCGCCCGGGCAGTAGCTAATCGAGGTCTGTTGACCGCAATTCGGCTGCTTCACCACGACAGTCGCCAGACCTACGGGAGTCCCCGGATCTGGCAGGCCCTCCGCGCACAGGGCCACCGGGTTGGGGAACATCGCGTGGCGCGAATCATGCGCCAGGCTGATCTGCAAGCCAAGACCGTGCAGAAATGGCGAGTGACCACGGACTCAGCGCACCGCTTACCCGTGGCGGCAAACACCCTACAGCGTCAGTTCACGGTGCCGCAGCCCAACCGGGTGTGGGCGGGCGCTATCACCTACATCTGGACTCTGGAAGGCTGGCTGTATCTGGCCGTGCTCTTGGATCTCTGCTCGCGTGCCGTCAGCGGTTGGGCGATGAGCCCGCGGTTGAACGGCGAGTTAACCGAGCAGGCCCTCCGCATGGCGCTCAAAACCTGGCAGCCCACAGCCTGACGTCTGCATCATTCTGATCGCGGCAGTCATGCGGCAAGATCCTACCAGCAGTTGCTCACCATGGATGGCATCACGGCCAGCATGAGCCGCACCGGCAATTGCTGAGACAACGCCTGTGTCAAGAGCTTCTTCGGAACATTGAAGCGGGAACTTGTGTACCATCGGCACTATGCCATATGAGCGGAAGCGAAACAGGACATCTTCGAATACATCGAGGTGTTCTACAATTGGACGCGTCGACACTCGACCCTCGACTATGACTCCCCGACCGAGTACGAAGCGAGGCTATAGTCGCGTAACATAGTGTCCACAAAATTGGGGGAAGATCAGTAGTGGGTAATCAAAGCCGTTACTAGAAGAGGAACCTGACACGGTGACAAAGAAAATCAGCCATGCCGCGCCTGGGTCTACGACTGCGGCGCAAAAGTGGGGGATTCAAGTATTCGCACGTCGGTGATTCCCGTAAGAACTCAGGGGAATGACAAAGGGCCTCATAGCCAATCGTGGAATGCTGGATTATGCGATCATTAGACGAGCCACATCGTCTGACACCGTACATGTTTCAAGTCCTGTAGGTCGTCATCTGTAACATTTCGTCCTCTCATGAGAAACGCTAGTACGTAAGTGGTTATTAATAAACAGAAATAGGCATAATTGATGTGGTGCGTATAAAACCTACTCGACACTCTTGACGTAAAAAGAAGATTGGGAGAATAATAATATGGCCATCGGAGAGAGGAGTTCCATTGTTCTTTCCAAGACGTGCGGAAAGATGATCTGAGCAAGGGAAAAGACTTTGCTGGCATAATCTTGCTGGTGGTTACGGGGTGTTATGCGTTTCAGCAATTGGAATTGGTGGCAGTTGGCGGAGAATTAGGTTCAAAGAGGGTGATGCATGCTGAATCATCTTAAATCCCATGCCTTGAGCTATAGCCTCGCTGCTGCGGTGGTCCTCTTCTTCATTGGGCAGGCCGTGATATCGAACTTGAAGAACGAGACGAACGTATTTGCGCCTGAGCCGGTCGAAGGCGCAATCGACGTCGCCCCGGTAGCTGGATTCCAGGTGGTGTTGGAGCAGAAGAATCTCGAGCTCATTGCGGAGAATGACCAGCTCAACGCTCAGTATGATCTGCTCAATGGTCAATATGGCCGGCTCCACAAATCTAATTACAAACTCAATCAAGAGAATGGCCATCTTCACAACGCCAATTTTATTCTCAATCGAGAGAATGGTGAGCTTCATGAAGCTAATTTCACACTCAATGAAGAGAATAGCCACTTGCATCAAACCAACGGCGAACTCAACAAAGAGAACCAACAGCTCCAACAACAGATTCAACGCCTTCAAGAGATTATCAAAGAAAAGGAAGATCTCACCCAGAACCAGAAACGCGAGCTTGGGCAGCAGCACCAACAATTGGCTGCCTATGCGCGTGCAATTGACGCAATGAATGCTCCCAAGAAGGAAGTGAAAGAGACCGTACAGAAGAAAACGAAGACGGATGCGGGTTTGGTACAGCTGGCGAAGGAGACCTTGGGAGTCGATGTCACGGTTAAGGAGTGCCAATGATCTCTGTTCATTCGCCGAACGTCGTTCATCGTCACGTCGCTCATATTGAATACAATGATCTTCATACTAGATACTAGGAAAACACAATTCGATTGGTACCTCAAGGTGGAGGAACATACATCATGATCTTCCTGCTGCTTGCCATACTGTTGGTCCCTGCCATCGCCCAGGCTGAGGAGAAAATCGTTGCGGTGCCGCGTGACCAGTTCGTCAAAGTGCTGGGTGAGGCCAAGCAGAACAAACAGTTTCTTGCCGAGTCGCAAGAGTGGTTGGCGAAGTATAAGGACATATTCGAGAAACAGAGAAGCTATGTTGAAACGTTGGAGGGTCTGAACGAGACGAGGAAGCAAGAGACCGAATTGTTGCAAGAACAAAACGCCGCGCTCCAGAAAGAGATCGAAGAAGAACGGCAACGGAAAGCGGACATGGCCTGGCAGAAACAGGCGGAATGGGCGGGGTATGGAGCAGCGATTCCCACGGCGATCATTATGTTGAGGAAGCTGGTCTTTAAATTCTAACCAGGGACGGCGACAAGGAACGAATACATCTCTGACATGTCCACCATGTCACGTTCATCATCTCAGTGGGGGCATAGAGGGGGGTAGGTATTGCGATCATGATGATCTTGCTCCGCTCTCAAGGGGCGTCGGTATGTCATGGTAAAGAGGCAACGGAGAAGGTGTCGCCCATTAGAGGAAAAGCGGGGGCAGGCTTTTCTGTTTTGGCACTGTTATCGCCTGGTGCAGAATTTACCACGACATTGAGCAAGGGATGTGGGATTGCTCCTTGCCGCTTCCAATCTGGTCTATGGGGTCTGGTCTTGCAATCCAATACTGTCCAGAAAAAACTACCTTCTGTGTCTACTCGTCGGACAGGACGGACGAGCCAACTGGTACATCTTTCCGAGACGCGCGCATGATGGCGTCGATTTGCGATGCTGTTGTACGGCACCAAAAGACTGGCGGATAGGTTTCCGCACGACCATTCCAGCGGTCCGTTTTCTGCCGTCTCGCAAGGCGACACTGGGTGAGGGCCATGGCTTGGTCCAAAGAATCGATGCCGACTCTCCGGCCTGCTTTTTCAGCTGAATGTGCGTTGCGGCCGGTATTGATTATAAATAACCCCTGACTGCCTTATCTCGTTCAGACCTGTCTCTTTCTGCTCCGCGTTGTTTTTCTCGCTCAGTGTATCTTTGATGCGAGGAGGTATGCTTTCAATTCTTCTGAGTAATATTGAACGATTTGTCGCTCTTCGGGAGACAACGGCAAATTGCCGATAAAAGCCGAAGAAGAAAGGATCGTTTCGCAGGAGCGGATGAACCCATGAATTTCATGCCGTAGCGGAGAAAATGGACTGCAAGACGCCGACATCGGACACCGCCTTCCCCACAGGATGACGACGGAGGCCCTCCCGAACCCGCGGCATGATGTGCGTGAAAACTGTAGCCTGTGAGAGGCTGGACCCATCTATATGCGAAGGGCCTGAATACAGCGGGCTTTTACTTGGAGACAGCTTACGGCTGTTGCCCTTTCTTATAGATGACGACCGCTATAATTGCCAACCCAAGAATCACGCCCGCAAATGTCAGTAAGTTTGTATCCATCGTGTCTCCTTCCCTGTATCAGTAAATAAACACATAACTATGGGTTATTCGATCCGGGAACTACACAGCAACATTCTTCGCGTCCAGGGTCGCACCATGCGAGGTCTTCAGTTGGATCGTTCTTGGCATGGTGGGTCCGGCAGGGTAACCACCCCTGGTTTGTCCTTGATCACCTCACGACTAAATAGCCGCACCACTTGCAAATCATTCTGCACCGACTTAACTCCGTCGATACCTTTGGCGATATTCTCCGCCGTCTTTTTTGTCTCGTCAGAACTCACATTGCCCTGGATCCTCACCAAACCCTCTGTACTTTCGACGTTGATCTCTCTTCCCATCACTCGGGCATCAGTAAACAGGGCAATCTTCGTCCTTGTGGTGAGCCAGATATCATTGAGAGCAGGGTGTTTATTCACATCGGCGAGCCCGTTCGCCCATCCTGTCACGACCATCCCCCCGATAACCAACGCCCCGCATAGGATCAGAGCAGTCCATATATTCATGATCGCTTTTTCCCTAATCCAAGAGAGAGCTTGGAATGTCGGTCATGAGTTGCAAAGGCATTCTTCCGGCACAACCACCTGATTTCCGATCCGCATGCGGTTCGGAACTATCTTTACTTCCTGGAGCCAATCGGCGCTCGAAGCCGTTCAAAGAACTGTAGCATCGGAGCGGCGGAGACTGAGGAATCGGTCACGCTGGGAAGAAGTAGGAAGCGTAAGGGATGGGACAGTCACCGGAGTTGCAGTATCACCTTGGGCGCTCTTGGTAGGAGAGTCAAGTACTATAATGTTGATGAGGCGACAGACCGATTATCAGAGCCACAAGACGTTCTACCTTAATACCACTTGACTCTGATGGCGGATGGGATCAGGGTGATCCTATGAAGTATTAAGCTGCGTCGACTGTCCCATCTCTCGCGCATATCTTTCCCGCTCCTGCGCGTCTGATTCATCAGTTTCTCCCGTTTCGTGGAAGAACAACGGTCATCGCGTCCACCTATGACTATGCGAATAGCAATTCTACAGGAGTACTGTCTTCCGGCGTGGGCTCATAAAACAGGCACCGACAAGGAGGCCGCGTCATCGTGCTAGCAACTACTTCAATCTGCGAGATTGCGTCAACGGACACAGTTCGACATCCGGAGACAAATTTTTAGATATGGATGAATTAACAGATGCTTTGCTCAATAGCCATCTCTGGAATCTTGGGGTTAATGTACTTATCGTTGTGGCCTTGATTTGTGCCGTCTATGTGTCACGGGATTTCTACCGGTCATGACAGATGGAGGAGGGAACTCAGGAAAGAGTATGCATGAGGATGAGCAAGAGATCGGATGTGATCTTGAGAAACCGCCGTCCCTCTCCTGTCATTACCGTTGTGAACGCCGATGAACCACGAGACTGCCTCAGCGGTATCAATGTAAGTACTAGTGGACTGTAACAGTTGATTCAGTAGTAGCCTGTCGTTGTGACTCAATTCTAGAAATCCTCATACTCACAGGCCCATTATGCCTCTCATGGGTACTATTGCACTACCGAGCTAATCGCTACAGTCCACTAGTTGGACATCACGCAACACAGTGGTGGTCTTGTAAGATCTCCCCTCGTCACACGTCGTTTGGCCGTCCATCGCTCAATCGGTTCCGCTGATTCCCCTGCCATCACCACCTCCTTGGCCCACATCAGGACCATGTCTTGACGGTGGTCTCAATTTCAAGGGGAGCAGAATAGACGATGACTATCGCACCGTGTGCACGTTTCGAGCCCCCCACTCGCACGCCAAGTAGGATAGAACAATAGCATTCCAGTCACATAGCGACGTGGCTTCAAGTGTGACCGCCCGGCTCACTTAATATTCCCACATATCTCAACTATTGCTTCGACTTGACCATCTTGTGGACTGATCATCAGCAGCATGCCCTTGTTCTCAGAAGCTCTCTTAAATCGCATCGCATAATTATCTTCATACTGGCGTGCGTGGATCGTGGTCTCACCGCTTTTACGGTCATATGTGCTCTCAAGAACAAACGCAGACACCGTTTGGGTGCCATTCGCCCTCCGCTTGCTTGTCACGCGCCAGAAACGCTTTTCGGGATCGAGAATACCGTTCTTGACGTCAATAGGGGAATTGGAACAGAGTTTCACGCCCTTCGATACTTCGACATATTCCCCTCTATCCACAAATTGAGCGAAGCCTGCCGAAGAAAACCCTAGTACAATTGCAAGAACGAGTGGGTACAAAGACACGTGCTCCTCCTCCTTGTCGAAATATTAGAAAGCCATCGAAGCATGGATTCCTGAATTCTATAGAACCCATTCTCTATGCGTCTGAGCCACAGATCATTCCTTGTTCTTTCCCGATATCATCATGGCTGTGCGCCCAGCCGCGTTGAACGACTTCCCTTGGACCGGTCCGTTCCCAACCCTCCTCTCCTCGGTCAGTAACACCGACCTTGAAACCACATCGAGACAGACCGTCATATGGCTAATTCACTGGTCAGCATATCGACACTCCACACGGACTTGTTCCACCAGTTCTCTACGTGCCCCTCACTGGGTTCAACAGCCATAATTCTCAATGCTCTCTCTACAGCTCCTGTAGTCGTGCTTGTAGCTGAATCCGCTGGAGTCAGTGCCTCAGATCACGTGTGACGTAGAGTCGCAAGCAATTGCCTCCAATCCTTGCCCCGTCCAGCGCAGCCACCGCTCTTAGGGCTTCTTCGCACGAGCTCAATTGCACGAATCCATAGCCGGCAGATTTCCCACTGTGTTTGTATCGAATGACAGCCGCGTGTGCTACGACTCCATACGCTTCCAAGAGGGCGCGGAGGTAATCATCGGAAGCATCTTCCGACAAACCTCCCACATACACGACGGATTTGCTCATTCCTCTCCCCGCAAAGCCGTTGTCGGCATAGACGAAACTAGTGCTGATCTCGTAGCTCAAAATAGGTGTAGACGACGCTGATGACTCCCGCAAGGTACAATACGATTGCCGCAGCGAGAGGATTTTGAACGAACCATTGGGCCGAAGTGTGCAAGAGAGACATTGGTGTGACGTTCCTGTTTGGCGTGTAAGAGACGAGTGGTATACAGGTGGTCGTGTGTCAGGTCAGTGCTTCACCACATTCGCCTTGTTTCGGCGAGTTTCCGACTCCTGCCTCACAACTGGCTTCCCTTCTACCTGATACAACGCAAACGGATACTCCTTCGCTAACGAAGCGACTCCCAACCTAATGACATCAATTGAGGAGGTGTTATCGCGTGGGATTGGATCAGCCAGCCCTAGGAGGTGCCATCGAATCTTTGGTTTTCTAGGGGAAGATTTCTTGGCTTTTTTTTGGACTCGTTGAGTCGAATAGAAATTCATCACAACTCCTACGGTGTGGACAAGCATCTCACCCAGCGACTCTCCAACGGGAGGAGCTTGTCGGCCCTGCTGGTCTTCCGACACGGAGTCTACTCACCCGGGAACGGCAACACTTGCCATTCAATGAGACGAGCGTGGGAACGTCATACTATTGCGCAGAGTCGGGGAGTGAGTACGAGGAGTGCGCGGAGAGCCAGTAACTTCGAAGAATGTTCAGGCTAACAGATGGTAGGTGACAGAGTCAAACTGTATGATTGACTGA
>JAHBWO010000155.1 GCA_019636945.1 Nitrospira sp.
GGCACGAACATCGGAAGATTCCGCTCCGCCGCCGCGCACATCCAACTGTCTGCCGGATCAATCTGATAGTGCTCTTTTAATGTACCATTGACCAAGAGCTTGTAGAGAAACTGATGCGGAAAGGCTCTGGCCCCGGCGCTATCCGCTGCCGCCCATTCGGCCTGGACTGCCGCCTCAATGCGGCGCATCGCTTCAGCTTCTGGAATGCAGGTATCGGTGACTCGATTCAGATGTCGATGCAGGAGATTGAGTTCATCCTTGACGGTCAGTTCCCGATAGTGCGGGATCCGCTCGTAATGTTTCTGCGCTACCAGGTTGAACAAGTCCTCTTCCAGATTGGCACCTGTGCAACAGATGGCATGTACCTTGTCACGTCGGATCATTTCAGCCAACGATAACCCCAGCTCCGCCGTACTCATTGCGCCGGCCAAGGTCACCAGCATCAGCCCCCCTCGATCCACATGAGCTTTATAGGCATGCGCCCCATCTTTCATGGCCGCCGCATTGAAATGCCTGTAGTGATGATCAATGAATTGCGAAATCGAGGTCGGTTTCATATCAACTCCTACCTTCATGATTTTGCCGTTAATGACTGTGCGGTCCGGCTTTCCTAACTTCGCATGGCCTGACGGAATGGGGGCACAGGCAGTGTCAGAGCTTGTTCCACCGATGCGATGGAGCATCGCACCTTCCGGCACGAGATCATTCACACGTTCAGATCACTCTGCGTAACAGCGGTTATCACCGGGACGCAGAATTCCCATGCAGGTGGTAAGCGCTAGAGTCCGTCATGACAAGAAGATCTTTCCAAAAATGTGTTGCGCCGGAATCCAGTCCGGACAAACAGAGCTGTATTTTAAAGTGCATCCCGTTACAAATTCATTACAGAAGCGTAACCGGACGGTAAAAACTTTTCGGCTTCGTGTAGTAATCCGAGAATTGTGCCAAAACGATATTGTGAAACACTGATCCGCTTTGCTACAACAAGCCCCCGACAGTGCCGTTGATGAGGTAAGGTTGTTGGTTTGAGTCACTATGTCGAAAGCAAATACTCAACCGTCTCCGGAATAACCCGAGCAGCGAATTGCCAGACGAAAGGGAAGATGATGGTACCCACGCATATGTTTCTCACCAGAGGAGTCGGAGTCCACAAGGAAAAGCTGACCTCTTTCGAGGAAGCCCTACGCAGCGCCGGTGTGGAGTACTGCAACCTGGTCAGCGTATCATCGATTCTTCCACCGCGCTGTAAGGCATATCCCCTTGGTAGTGAAGGCATGTTCAGACATCCCGCTCCCTTGCAGACCATCAATCTACATCCAGCAGATGGGTTACTCGCTTTCTGAGGAACAGCCCTGACTGCTTGCGGCTCCTGCCCCCTCTTCTACTCCGCATCCGAGACTTTTAACGAGATCGTTACCATCAGTTGATCACTTTGTAACGGAGTGGTGTGACAGTGGTCACGCTTTCTTAGTGAGACAGAGATTCGTTGAGCTTTCGGTAGAACAGGAGGAGGGTTTCCATGGCGATCATCGACGACGAGGGAGTCAGCAATCAGTCGGAGAACGAACACTTTCAAGACGTCCTGGACGCACGGTTGTCTCGGCGCGGTTTCTTGACCGGGGGCTTCGCGACCGCGGCAGCTGTGTCCCTCGGCGGCGTGGAAGCGCTGTTACAGGCCGTCCCCGCCTCGGCACAGGAGACGGAGGAGGCCGACGATACAGAAACAAGAATCGAGGGACGCGGAGGGCAGCGGTCGGCGCTCAGATTCGAAGGTGTGCCGGTCTCTTCTGCCGATGAAGTGGTGGTTCCCAAAGGCTATACGGCTGAAGTCCTGATTGCGTGGGGTGATCCGGTGTCAAGCAGCCCCGCCTTCAAGCAGGATGCGAGCAATACCGCAGCCGATCAGGCACGCCAGTGGGGCATGCACAATGATGGGTTGGTGTATTTCCCAATCGTCGGGTCGCAACGTGGTCTCATCGTACAGAACAATGAATATACCGATGATGGTCTCCTGTTCCCTGACGGGGTAAATAACTGGACTCAAGAGAAAACCAACAAATCGCTCAATGCGCACGGTGTCTCCATCATTGAAGTCACAAAGCGGACCGGGTTCCCCTGGGACTGGAAGCGTCGGCGCGGTAAATGGGATGTCGTTCGGCCTTCTCCTTTTGCCCGTCGCATTACCGGTATGACACCGATCGAGATCGGCGGCCCGGCTGCCGGCGATGCTCGGTTGATCACGAGTGAAGATCCGACCGGACGTCGGGTGCTGGGCACGCTCAATAACTGCGCTATGGGCTTCACGCCCTGGGGCACCTATCTCGCCTGCGAGGAAAATTTTAACGGATACTTCAGGAAGAACGGAACTCAGACCAATCTTGAGAAACGCTACGGCATTACAGCGGCGGGCTTCGGCTACCTCTGGCACACAACCGATAGGCGGTTCCGTGTTGACGAGGAACCCAATGAGCCGAACCGATTCGGCTGGGTGGTGGAAATCGACCCGTTCCGCCCGCACTCCACTCCTGTGAAACGCACGGCGCTCGGCCGCTTAAAGCACGAGGGAGCGTGGGTCCAGGAAGCACGGAACGGGAAGATCGTCGTATATATGGGAGACGACGAACGGAATGAATATATCTACCGCTATGTGTCAAACCTACCTTGGAGACAGGCTCGGGCCCAGGGGATCAATCCGCTCGACGATGGAATTCTCTACGTCGCGAAGTTCCATGCAGAAAGCACGGGCGAATGGTTGCCCCTGACGCCGGATAATCCCCGGTTGGCTGGTTGGTCGCTCAATGACATCCTCATCAATACCCGCGGCGCGGCGGATGCAGCCGGTGCGACCATGATGGATCGGCCGGAATGGATCGATACGTTCCCCAAAGACCTCACCGCCATTGCCACCTTGACCAACAACAGCCGGCGCGGAACAACTCCACCGTCCGTTAATAGTCCAGACGGGAGCACCAGCGCCGGCTCAGCGCGACCTCCGGTGGATGCAACGAATCCTCGCACCGCAAATAATTACGGACACATCATCCGTTGGTATTACCGCCAGGACTGGACGGAACCCACGTTCGGCTGGGATATCTTTGCTCTCGGCGGTGATCCGGCGAACCCAGCGCACGGTTCAACGATCTTCGGCGACAAGTACGGCTCGCCCGACGGCATTTACGTGGATCAAAGCGGTCTGATCTGGATTCAGACCGATGTCTCGACCTCGACGATCAATGCTGGTGCCTACGTGGGCTTCGGCAATAATCAGATGTTAGCGGCACATCCAGAAACCAGGGAGACGAGGCGCTTTCTCGTCGGCCCGAAACAGTGTGAAATCACGGGGGTCTTCATGACACCGGATCGTCGAACGATGTTCGTCGGGATACAACATCCTGGTGAGCGACCTGACGATCAGCCGGGAGACCCGCTTAATCCTAAGCAGTTCAGCTCCTGGCCTGACGGTCCAGACGGCGGTCGGCCTCGCTCGGCGTTGATTGTCGTAACGAAGGATGATGGTGGGAGGATCGGGAGTTAATGGATGAGCCATCCGCTCCAGTTCAAATGCGGGTGCGGGGTTGTCGGAGTATGAGACGACCCCGCACCCGCATCACCCACTATGTCGACCGTCACGAGCTTGTGTCGCCCCCTCGTGATCCGGCTTTGACCTTGCACCGAAGCATGCTGGTCAACAGTCTCTTCAAGTACGCGGGGGACATTCGACGTCTGGCTGACGGGTACGCCCTTCGGTTTCTCTGCTCACAACATCAGGATGAGCGAGAAGAACTGATCGGCACCATTGCCGACTACATCATCTTTGAAAGTCGGAATGCTCCGCAACTGATGTTTGAAGTCGTTGAGGAACCTCAAGAGAGAGCCTTTTGGCTACAAGTACGAGGCATCCGACCTGATCCGCATGAAGGCACATCGCCATCAATCCTTCCCGATTCTGCGCTCCCATACTTCGCATAGTGCCTTGCGTACAGTGGCCGTCCGACAGGTACCTGCCACACTGGATCAGCGTAGGTGGCTCCCACGTGATCGGTACAGACTCGTAATTATTTATGGTCGTCCAGCCGGCAGACATTATCGTCGAGGCCTTGACTAACCCCCATAAGTCCATTAGTCTGGACATATGGATATACAAGATGCTGTCGTTGCTTTTGGTGCGCTGTCGCAGGAAACCCGTCTGCGAGTGTTCCGTTTGCTGGTGGAATACGGGCAGGACGGGACACCAGCGGGAACATTGAGCGAGACGCTCGGCATTCCCCATAACACCCTGTCCTTTCATCTATCGCAGATGAGCCATGCCAAGCTTGTCCTGTCGCAGCGCGAGGGCCGCTCCATTATCTACCGCGCGAATTTTGAATTCTTCACCGACCTCATCCGCTATATGGTGAAGGATTGTTGCCGCATGGAGTTCGCCAGCATCCGCGAGGATAAAAAACGGGGCTGTTCCGTGATTGAAATGCCAACCTGTTGCACGCCTAAAGGAAAGGAGAAACCATCATGAAACGTCTACATATCCATATCGGTGTCGAAAATATCGAGCAAGCTATCCCCTTCTATACTGCCCTCTTTGGTGCTGATCCGGTGAAGACCAAAGCTGACTATGCGAAGTGGCTGCTTGATGACCCACGCGTGAATTTTGCCATTTCCACCCGCCCCTGCAAGAAGGGTGTTGACCATCTTGGGATTCAAGTTGATGACGAAGGCGAGCTGGATGAAGTGCGCGGACGGATCAAAAGCGCTGGCCTGCCCGCCTTTGATGAAGGGGAAACGGTCTGCTGCTATGCCAAGTCCGATAAAACATGGGTGCAAGACCCGGCGGGTGTGGCATGGGAAACCTACCGGACAATGGAAGATGCGGAGATTTACGGAAAGAATCCGGTCATGAGCGACAGTGCCTGCTGTACCCCTGAGGCAATGGGAACGCCTAATTGCTGTGAGCCTTCGGAACAAACTGCTGGGTGCTGTGGCTGATGAGGAGATTTCTTTATGGATGCCGCTCTTGCTCCAATTCTTCCAAAACGGCTGAACCTGTTTGAACGCTACCTGACGGTGTGGGTGGGGCTGTGCATGGTGGCCGGGATTCTCCTCGGCCAGTCGGCTCCGGCTGCTGTGCAGCTGCTGCGGAGCATGGAGTTTGGTCAGGGCAGCCACGTCAATTTTCCTATCGCCGTCCTGATCTGGCTGATGATTATCCCGATGATGATGAAGGTCGATTTTGCAGCCGTGCGCAATGTCGGCAAACGGCCACGCGGCTTGCTGGTGACTCTATTTGTGAATTGGATAGTCAAACCGTTCTCGATGGCTTTCCTCGCCTGGCTGTTTTTCCGTTTTGTGTTTTCAGCGTGGATGACCCAAACAGATGCCGACCAATATATTGCCGGGGCAATTATCCTTGCGGCGGCTCCCTGCACGGCGATGGTATTTGTGTGGAGTTACCTCACCGATGGCGACCCGGCGTATACGTTGGTGCAAGTGTCGGTGAATGACCTCATCATGCTGGTGCTGTTCGCACCGCTGGTGGCGTTTCTGGTGAATAGCGCGTCATCGCTGCACGTGCCCTATGAAGTGCTGCTCTATTCGGTGCTGGCCTTCATCGTGATTCCATTAACTCTCGGCCTGTTGCTCCGGCAGTGGTTTATCCGCAACCATGGCAAGAAATGGTTTGAACAGACCCTGCTCCCCCGCTTTGCCCCTGTCACCATTGTCGCCCTGCTCGCGACACTTGTGCTGATCTTTGCGTTTCAGGCCGACAATATCAGCGGCAAAGGGTGGCATGTGGCATTGATTGCCGTCCCGCTTCTCTTACAAGTGTATTTCAACGCCTCGCTGACCTACGGACTCATGAAATGGCTCAAGGTACCTTACGCCGTAGCCGCACCAGGCGCCCTCATCGGAGCCAGCAACTTCTTTGAACTCGCGGTCGCCACCGCCATTGCACTCTTCGGTGCGGAATCCGGTGCAGCCCTTGTCACTGTGGTCGGGGTGTTGGTGGAAGTACCGGTGATGCTATCAGTCTGCGCGGCCTGTAACCGGACACGAGATTGGTTTCCAGCGGAGGCGGCATGATGAAACGCAGGGTACTTTTTCTCTGCACGGGCAATTCCTGCCGCAGCCAAATGGCAGAAGGCTGGCTGCGCCACTTAGCAGGCGATAGGTTTGAGGCTCTGAGTGCTGGGACCAATCCGGTCTGGGTAAACCCGCAAGCCGTTGAGGTGATGCAGGAAGTGGGAATTGATATTTCTCACCAGCAGTCGAAGCACGTTGCAGAACTTCAGGGACGACGGCTTCACTATGTCATTACGGTGTGTGATCACGCCCAGGAATCCTGCCCAACCGAGCCAAGAGGAGACGTCAGGCTACATTGGAGTTTTGATGATCCTGCCCATGCGCAAGGTACCATTCTTGAACGCCTGCGGGTCTTCCGGCGAGTACGCGATGAGATCGGCAAGCAAATCCAAGGGTGGTTGCGAAAGGCTGATCAATTGTCTGAGCCCAGCTCAACATCCAAGCCTCACGTGACTTGAACACAGGAACGGGAGCCAGGGTCAGGGAAGGCGGCCAATGGCTGCTGCGGTTGTCGTTCAAAACAACAGAACATTTCACGGTGTCGGAGGATGGTCCAAGAGTTTGTACCCAAGTGTCTTGACCGAAACGATCGCCTCATTGAGCAGCGGTACCTTCACTTTCAATCGACGGATATGGACATCGACGGTTCGCGTCGTTCCATAGTAATCGTATCCCCACACTTCATTGAGCAGCACCTCACGGGTCAGTACGCGCCCGGGATGGCGCAATAGATGTTCCAGCAGCCCGAACTCTTTAGCGGTAAGCAGTACTTCCGCCCCGTGTACTCTTACTTCGTGTCGGGTTAGATCGATCGCGAGTGGGCCATAGGTTCCGGATGTTGGTTTTTGATCGCTGGCCCGTTCCACTCGGCGAAAGAGTGATTTGATCCGTGCGACGAGGGTCTTCGGGCTGAACGGCTTCGTCACATAATCATCGGCACCCAGCTCGAGTCCAACGATCGTGTCCGACTCTTCGGCTTTGGCCGTCAGCATGATGATCGGCAGCATCGCAGTATCGAGAGTCGAACGCAACCGTTTACACACCTCAAGACCATCGAGTTCCGGGAGCATAAGATCGAGGACCAGCAGATCGGGTTTATCCTCTTTGACCCTCTTGATTGCCTCGAATCCGTTCAGTGCCGTAGCCGTTCGAAACCCCTCTTTCTCCAAGTAGTGTGTGACGAGCTGTGCAATCTCCGGCTCGTCTTCGACAACCAGAATTTTCTTGTTCGTGCTGTTACCCATCGGATCAGTCTGTGGGTAATGGAATGAAGGGAAGGCCAAACCGGGAGAGTGCCTCGCACCCTATTTCGTATTCGTCTGAAAAACGCCATAGACCTGTAGCTTCACGAGACGTCTCGCACCGCCACAGGCAGGACATTGATACCATCAGCGTTCCGACACTGCCGTCGGTGATGTATGCCGAATGATCTTGCCCTCCACCAGATACACGACCAGCTCAGCGATGTTCGTGGCATGATCTCCCACTCGCTCAAGGGACTTGGCGATAAAGCTCAATCGAATGGCACGCGAAATCGTATGAGGATTCTCGACCATGAAGGAAAGCAGCTCACGAAATAACTGCTCCATGAGATCATCGACGAAGTCATCATCCATGATCACTTTTCTGGCCAGTTTGGCATCTTCCTTCACGAAGGCATCGATGCTTTCCTTCACCATCACCCGGGCCAGGTTTCCCATCCGTGGGATGTCGATGTATGGCTTGAGTTGCGGTTCCTCGTTCAGCTCGATCGCTCGCTCACAGATACTCTCCGCCAGGTCACTGATTCGTTCGAGCTCGGTGGACAGTTTCATGGCCGTCGTGACCAACCGTAGATCACGCGCCGCCGGTTGATGGAGCGCCAACAACTCGATACAGGCTTCGTCGATCTCCACATCCAAGGCGTTCACCTTGTGGTCTCGTTCGATCACGCGACAGGCCAGAGCCGAATCTCGGCTGACCAGCGCAGTCAGCGCCTTGTCGATCTGGTCTTCAGCCAACCCGGCCATCCGTGCCAGTTTCGTCTTTAACTCCGCAAGCTCTTCGTCGAAATGTCGTTGAATCATCGTCTCACCCAAATCGCCCGGTGATATAGTCTTCGGTCTGTTTGTTCGAGGGATTCGTGAATAGCTGCTTGGTCCGTCCGAACTCGATCAGGCGGCCAAGATACATGAATGCCGTGCAATCGGACACTCGCGCCGCCTGTTGCATGTTGTGCGTGACAATGACGACGGTCAACTCTTTCTTCAGGGAAAACAGCAATTCTTCGATGATCCCCGTGGCAATCGGATCGAGCGCCGAGCAAGGTTCGTCCATCAGGAGCACGTCGGGTTTCACGGCAAGCGCCCGCGCGATGCAAAGTCGCTGCTGCTGCCCTCCGGACAGCCCAAGCGCACTCTTGTTGAGACGATCCTTCACTTCTTCCCAGAGGCCTGCTCCTCGGAGACTGCGCTCGACAATCTCATCCAACACCGCCCGGTTCTTCAAACCTTGCAACCGCGGACCGTATGCAACATTTTCATGGATCGACTTGGGAAAGGGATTGGATTTTTGAAAGACCATTCCCACCCGTTTTCGAAGGTCGGTAATATCGATGAGCGGATTAAAAATATCCATGTTATCGATCAGGATATTCCCTTCATGCCGCGCCCCTTCGATGAGGTCATTGAGGCGATTCATGCAGCGGAGCAATGTGGACTTCCCGCATCCGGACGGCCCAATAAACGCCGTCACTTGGTGCTCAGGAATAGTCATGTCGACTTTAAACAAGGCTTGGACGGGGCCATAATAAAAGTTAAAGCCCTCTACCCGGAGCTTCGGTTTGCCCGAAACGCCGGGCTGAGACTGTAGGGTAGAATCAGGATAGTCCATACTCTCGATCTCCAATGAGGAAACAGCCGGGGAAATGGCCCGGACACTGGACTTCACGTCATACTGCTGATCCAGCATATTTCCTCCTCATCCGATTGCGCAAGACGATTCCGGTCAAATTCAGCAGCACCACAACGAGAATCAACACTAATGTCGTCACATAGACCATGGGTTTGGCCGCTTCGACGTTTGGTGATTGAAATCCCACGTCATAGATATGAAACCCCAGGTGCATGAATTTCCGGTCTAAATGCAAAAACGGCCAGGTCCAGTCGATCGGCATAGCCGGCGCCAGTTTCACCACACCGGTCAACATCAAAGGAGCGACCTCTCCTGCCGCACGGGCCATGGCAAGGATCAACCCGGTAAGAATTCCAGGAAGCGCGGTGGGAAGCACGACCTTCCATATAGTTTCCCATTTGGTTGCACCCAAGCCGATCGACCCCTCGCGGTACTCCCGCGGCACAGCCGCCAGCCCCTCCTCCGTTGCGACAATCACGACGGGAACGGTTAACAGCGCCAATGTGAGAGAGGC
>JAHBWO010000156.1 GCA_019636945.1 Nitrospira sp.
CTGGTCTTTCTCCGTCATGGTCGCGTTGGTCGGTGCCTTCTTGCGCTGCTTCTCCAAAAACCCCCAATAGAAGTATTGTTTCGTCCCGGGGGATTCCGTCTCCAGGCGGTTGAGCACCTCCTTATAGAGGAGGGTGCGCGCGCCCTGCGCCATCGGACATTCATCCACGATGTAATCAATGTCGTTGAGCACGCAGTAGGCGGCGAGTTCCCGCTCCGTCAATCGATAGAGGGGCTTCACCTTTTTGGCAAAGCCTTCGATTGAGGCAGGAAGGTTGGGGCTCTGTTTATCAAGATACTCCTCTTGCCAATGGAGCACGTTGCCGAGCAGCCGAGCAGCCTCATCATCGAGATTGTGGCCGGTCGCCATCACGTCATAATCCTGCTCGATCGCGACGCGATTAAATTGATAGCGTTTGATGGTGCCGCAGGTACTACAGGTCGGGCGACGCACGAGCTGCGCCAATTCTTTGATCCCGGCGCCTTCGGTTTGCTCCACGGTGTGGAGGTGCAGTGTCGCGCCATAGGGTGCGGCAACCGTTTCGGCATAGCGCTGGACTTTGTCTTTCGAGCGATCCGAATACCCAGGGATGCCGAGATTCACATAGAGCGCGTCCGCCTTGTACCCCAGTTTCAAGAGAATATCCCAGAGCGCCAAACTGTCCTTTCCTCCTGACACAGCCACAAGAATGCGGTCATCCTTCCTAAACATCTCCAGCGACTTGATCGCTCGCACCACTTGATCATGGGTGAAAGAGTTCAAGCAGCTCTTGCAGAATGCCGCGTTGTGACGGGGCAACTTCAGCACGGCTTTGGTCTTACATTTGGTGCAATTCATCGGGGTGATCTTACGAAGGAGTTAAGGCAATTGCAATTGGTCTTTAAGGGAAGGTGCGATCGATCGACACAAGGCACGGCGAGGACTCGTTTGGCTTTCTATCCAGGAGATTGAAGGATTATAATGCTCGTAAGTTTTCACCTCGCATATGAACCACGAAGTATGCTCTGCATCAGGCTGCGCAGAGACGACATCTTCAGAGACTCACAGAGTACACTGTTTCGCAACATGCAAATCCATACTTCAACAGACCTATGCCACAATATTGCACAAACCCACGAAGCGACGATAATTCCTATTGCAATTGGGAGTGTCCCATTTGCGACAATTCCTAGCTCATGAAATCCGTAGATAATGATTGGGTGCAGCAAGTAGCACGCATAGGAGGCATTTCCGAGGAGAATAATCCAAGACATCTTCAAATCTGATCCAGCGTTCGCAGAAACAACCGCAAGTGTGAAGAGGAGCGTAACAGCCACAAGAGCATCCACTTCAAAACCAACGATTGAACAGGCATAGCCAGCAATCGCTATCGGGAAGCAATAGGTCCAAATCTGAATGCGAACATCCTTGATTCTCTCTGAGACATACCAGACTACGATACCGAGGCAGAAGAATTGGACGTAATCGTGAGTATAATAAAAGATGAACGCACGGTCATTTGTTATAGATGGCAGACCAAACTTTATCCCCATAATTGCCAGGCCAGCGAGAATCGGAGCCAGTTTCTGATTAATTGCAATCGCCAGGGTAAAGATGCTGTAGAAATACATTTCCATGTTGAGAGTCCAGCCAACTCCTAGAACTGGGAAAAACTTATCGACTGACTCATGCGGCAAGAATGCAATGCTCAATAAGGTATGCTCGACAGGCCTGTATCTCCAGGTTCCAGACATGGCAAGTAATATGATCGTTGCGATCCAGTAAGCGGGGACAATTCTCCAAAACCGGTCCTGGGCAAATTGCCAGGCACTCCGATTGCTCACTTTACACATGAGGTATCCGGACAACATAAAGAATAATGCGACTGCATAAAACTCAGTAAGAACTCCCGCAATCGAAACTCGAAGGTGGTAACACACGACTGCAGTAGCCGCCAACGCTCTCAGAAGCTGTATGTTTCCGATCATGTTTTTATGACCAACTTGCTAGTGCTCCACCACTTTCACATGGTCTTGAGTAAATCTGACGTAGTCCAGTTCCTGGTCGATTAAGCTTGCCTCTCTGTTATTCGAATTTCGTCGGTCATGATTCTCTGCATGCAGGTTGATCAAAAAAGAACAGAACTGAACGAATTTTGTTATCAGGTCGACACAGGAGGCAGTTACAGCACCATTTCTACTAGCCGATCTGAGACCATCTCTCATACACACGCAAGCTGTATGCCACTCGCTCTATCAGAATCACTTGGAAAATAAGGCCATCAAGATTCATGTAATGACACGCTTACCTCAATCATACTTTGAGCCGACCACCAAAGAGTGCACACATATTCATGCAGAAGAACATATGTTTCTCCTGAAATCTGGTTCATGATGATCTGGACTTGCGCCTGTCACCGGATCTTAGGTTGAGACGTCCTGGTTCCGGAGTTCATCATGGTAGACCACACACGATGATTCTGCCCAAGAGAGCGTGTGGGGTCATCAAAGGGGTCCCCCATCTCGAAGGCTCCGGTCTTAACCACTTTCTTCAGCGATATGGGTGTACCGTTGAACGTGACAGCGCGTATTGGCTGTCGAGCAGTTGACCATCGGCGTGAGAGATCGCCAAACACCGGAGAGGCTATGGAATACCGTCCCCATGGTGTGGCCGAACCAGACAGAATAGAGAATTGATCCCCACCGACTCGACGAATTGGCGAGTGAATTACTCAGCCTCACAAACATAACCTAGTATATAAGGGGCGGATACCTTTATTGACGTGATAACTATCGACCCGCCGCGTTCACCGGGACCAAGGAAAGGCCGGTAGCCTCTGAAGCAAGGGAGGAAGACTGCGATCAACACCAGGCTTGCTCCCACCATCTGTGAGCTACGTGAAAGAAATAAACAGGGTCGGGAGTCATTTCTTAGCAGACGCAAATCACCATGGGTATAGCGTCCATTGAGCTGCCGCATCCCTTGCGACAGACTAGGCTTCGAGGTTTCGAGCAACAGATGATAGTGGTTATCCATGAGACAGTAGGCATGGCAGAGCCACCCATACCGATCAATGAGACATGCGCGAGCGTGCTGGATAGCACAGTAGGGAGCATAAAATGTATTTACATTGTGCACACACTATTGTAGATTGACTGTCTATACAGGGAGGGCAGGATGGCCAGTACGGCAACCAAAGAGGCGGGGCGGGGAACAACGATTAACCTACGCGCCAGCCACAAGCAGAAAGTGTTGATTGACCGGGCTGCGGACGCGCTCGGGCGGAGCCGATCGGAATTCATGCTGGAATCGGCCTGTCGCGAAGCGGAAGCGGTGCTCCTCGATCGGCGCTATTTTGACCTCTCAGCAGACGCATTAAAGCGCTTTACGGCGATGCTCGACACAGCTCCCACGAGCAATGGGAAACTCAGGCGGCTCCTGCGGACACGAGCTCCATGGGATGAATGAGCCAGCTGTTCTGTGAAAATCACCCCACCAGAAAAGCTCACTGCGGAACATGATCTGTCCACCTTCCATTCCGGCGAGGCAACCCTCGATGAGTGGCTCCGTCGCCGTGCGCTGCACAACGAGGCGAACGGGGCTTCACGCACGTATGTCGTGTGTTCTCGTAAAAAAGTTGTCGGATATTATACACTGGCCACCGGAGCCATCACACACGCGCAGGTTGCCGGCAAGGTGAAACGGAACATGCCTGATCCGATGCCGGTGATGGTTCTTGGTCGTCTCGCCGTCGATCACAATTTCCACCAACGAGGCCTCGGCACCGCTCTCCTGGGTGATGCGGTGCTGCGTACGATACTGGCGGCCGACATTGCTGGGATCCGGGCCATCCTGGTTCATGCCCTTTCAGAAACTGCCAAACGCTTCTATGAACGGTATGGCTTTGTCTCCTCGCCGGTCGATCCCCTCACTGTGATGATCACGGTCGCGGAAGCACAACAGCTCTTAGAAGAGACGTAACGGTCGCGTGTCGCTCGGTCATTATTCTATCTACCACAGGTCATCGAGACACAGACGAGACCCTCTCGATCTCTTCAAGCATCCACCAGCCTTCTGAGGCAGGCTTCCCTTATAGGTGCCATATAAGGTTCTTCCGTTTGGAGTTGCTCGATCATGCTCGTAAACTTCAACTAATACACAAACTTTACTATTCGGTGGCCACCAAGTGGGTGAGGTGCATGGTGTGTATGCTGCATTATGAACCTTTCAATTTGATGGCTAGGTGCGGAACAACAGCGGGCCGCGTGGCCACACATGAATCTGGCAATCAGAGGACACGCTGTTCCTGATAAACGATTATGCTATAGTCCGATTAACGGCTAAGTAATCGGGAGTCCTTTTAGTGGAGCTAGGAAGTCGAGAGGCGCGGCAGGTTGGCGCAATAATCTATAAGTTAACATAATATACGTTATCAGAACATGGCATTTGAACTGCTGGACCGGGTCCACAAAGAACTTTCGATTACCGGACATGCCTTTTATGAAGGCATCTTGTCGATTTCTGAAGTCGTCAACCGCAAGGTTGAAATTATCCGACTGCATTGGCAAGCGTCCTCCTTGCTCCAACGCATCGACGATGTGACCGCTCGAGTTGGACGACTCATTGCCGTGCAGGTATCCGATCGACTCCACTCCAGACTTCAGTCGGATTCAATTGTGTACGCGGTTGATGAGGCCTTGACTGATGCCAGAGCCCGCGTGCATGAACTCAAGCGCTCCCTCCTGCAAGTCGACGCACAAATCCGCGAACTCAAACTTGAAGCGATTCATCAAGATTTGCTCTTACTGCACCACGACTTGACCGTCCGATCGGCCGGGATTGAGCGGCTCACCGTCATGCGTGAAGCCGAGGCAGCCGGACAACCCATGAGTGCCATTCCTCAACCACTCGTACGTTATGTGGCGACCGTTCTGCGAGGTCCCTTCCTCTTGGCGCCAACGAGTGACCTCGTCCTCCGCCCGGGCGATATCGTGATCGCAATCGGTCCTCAAGGTGAACTCGATCAACTCACGCACTGGTTGACCGGTCAGCGCCCCCTCACCCCCGCGCTGACACGTTCGCCGCAGGTAGTAGGCACACCGACCTAAGATCAGTTACAATCTTCGGACATGAGATTGCTGCCGTTCCGTACAGCGCGTCTTCTATCTGGTGCCCCCCTGTTCCTCCTCGTCCTCCTGGTATCAACCTCCTTCGTGCCGACGGTCGAAGCCGTCTCCGCCGACTCGCCGGGGCTTCGGGTGCTCGAAGAAATTCAAACCGTCATTACTGAACTCGCTGAACAGACCAAGCCATCCGTCGTAAACCTCTTTCCCATCACCACGGCGGGAAGGCTGCGCGACACGTCAGGAGACCGCACGCCGAATGCATCGGGCTCCGGTTCAGGCCTCATCGTGGATCGTGACGGACACATCGTGACCAACAATCACGTCATCGGCGATGCCACGGAGGTTGAAGTTCGTTTCTCAGACAAGACCAAGCTCATTGCTCAAGTGATCGGGAAGGACCCGGATACGGATTTGGCACTGCTCAAAGTAACAGCCGATCGACCACTTCCTAGCGCGCATTTCGGTGACTCTTCCATGGTCAAAGTGGGCCAATGGGTCCTGGCTGTCGGAAACCCCTTTGGCTTGGACCGTACGGTGACCCTCGGCGTCGTCAGCGGCATCGGTCGTGAAAACATGAATCTCTCCCGGTACGAAAACTTTATTCAGACCGATGCATCGATCAATCCTGGAAACTCAGGTGGACCGTTGTTCAACCTTCGAGGTGAAGTGATTGGAATCAATACGGCGATCATCAATTTTGCTCAAGGCATCGGGTTTGCCATTCCCTCGAACATGGCCAAACACGTCATTGAACAACTGCTGGCCAAAGGAAAAGTCATTCGCGGATGGCTTGGGGTCGGCATTCAACCTCTGACGACCGAGCTCGCCAAGAAATTCGGCGTCTCCGATGGTGAAGGGGTCTTGGTCAACGAAGTGTTTGAAAATGATCCTGCCGCCGTGGCCGGAATACGACCTGGTGATGTCATCGTCCGGATCGATGGCGCGATCGTTGATTCACCGAACAAGCTTTCTCGACTGATCGGAACACTGACTCCTGGAGCGCAGGCCAAGATTGATGTGATCCGAGATCTCAAACACGTGACGCTCACCATTCTCCTCACGGAACGCCGCGACGCGGCAGCCGTACCCACGGCTCCTCACGCGCGAGCCGAAGTAAGACTTGGAGTGGAGGTTCAGGAGTTAACACCAAGTCTTGCTGAAAAATTCAAGCTTCGAGAAACGAAAGGCGTCATGATTGTGCGAGTCGAGTCAAACAGCTTGGCTCACGCGGAAGGACTGCGCGAGGGTGACTTGATCAAAGAAGTCAACCGTACGGAAACCGCTACGCTCGCCGACTATAGTGCAGCCATTTCCCGATCACGACGTGGCGACACGATCTTGCTCCGTGTACTCCGTGAAACACGCGCATTCTATGTCGTCTTGAAAACCTCAGACTAGTCCGCTTTGTTCAGACAGCCTTCCCAGACAACGTACTCCACGAATCGTCATATGTTCCTTTGATCATGAGTTTCAGGTTTCACGTTGTGCAGAGACCACAACCTCAAACCTGAAAGATGAAACGTGAAACCCTTGGTCGAGACGCTTCACAGTTCACCCATTACGAACGCGGGCTAGTGTGCTGCATGGACGCAACAGCCTGTCCTTCAGCTTTCCGCTTCTCCAGAATCTTTCCCACGAGATCTCGTGGCACTTCGTCGTACTGCGCAAACTCCATGGCATAACTTCCTCGACCGGCAGTCATGGCATGCAACGCAGTGGCGTACCGAAGTAATTCCGCCAGCGGCACCAACGCCGTAATCTGCTCCACATGATCCTGGGCATTCACGGAGAGGATACGTCCTCGACGGGCATTCAAATCTCCCATCACGGCCCCAACCGTCTCGGTCGGTGTGCCGATTTCGATCGTCATGATCGGCTCCAACAGTACCGGATGGGCACTCTCTATCGCTTTTCTAAAGGCCATCGAACCTGCGATCTTGAATGATATCTCTGAAGAATCAACTACATGGTAGGACCCATCATATACAGCGACCTGAACATCGACCACCGGACAGCCGCTCAGTGGACCTTCATGCATCGCTTCATGCACGCCCTTCTCAACCGCCGGTATAAAATTCCGAGGAATGGCCCCTCCGACCACTCGATTCTCGAAGGCAAAGCCCTGTCCCCGGGCTAACGGTACCACCTCAAGCCAACAGTCGCCGTATTGTCCGTGCCCACCCGTCTGTTTTTTGTACTTCCCCTGCGCCTGAGAGAGTGTCTTGATGGTTTCTCGATAAGGGATTTTCGGAGTATGGAGAATGACATCAACTCCAAACTTTCGGTGGAGCTTTTCGAGCGCAAGATCGATATGGAATTGCCCCATCCCACTGAGGACCATTTCTTTGGTCTCCTCGTTTCGGGAGAATTCCAGCGTCGGGTCTTCTTCGATGAGTTTGTGCAGGCCGAGACTGACCTTGTCGACATCCGCCTTCGACTTGGCCTCGATCGCATACGACAGAATTGGTTTCGGTAGACCAAGTCCCGGATAGCAAATGGGATTCCCCTCATGGGCCAACGTGTCACCGGTGTGCGTGTCTTTGAGTTTTGCCATCGCCACAATGTCTCCAGCCTTGGCGGAATCAACCGCCACATGCCGCTTCCCCAAGACTCGGTAGAAATGGCCAAGTTTCTCTCGTACGTGCTTTGATGCATTGAGCACCGTCGAATCAGCATGGATGCTCCCTGACACGACGCGACAGTAGGACAAACGACCGACAAATGGGTCAATGATCGTCTTAAAGACATAGGCGGAAAAAGGTTCCTCGACGGTCCCCTTCCGCTCGCACCCGTCAGAAGTCTCTGGCTGGATGCCGTACCAGGGATGCGTAACGTCACGCTCGGATGGCGACGGAAAGAGCTTCGCCATGGCGTCAAGCAGGGACCAGACCCCCACGTTCTGCGTGGCCGATCCGGCATAAACGGGAAGCAATTGCCTGGTCACCATCCCACGACGCAGGCCTTCACGAAGAGCGTCCTCGCTCAAATCGCCCTCTGCGAGATAGGTCTCCAGCAGTGTCTCTCCACTCTCTGCCACGGCCTCCAAAGTCTGGGTTCGTGCTCGGCTCAGACTCTCCTCCAGATGCGCTGCAATCGGGAGAAACTCGGCTTTCACGGAACTCGGTCCGGATCGCACAAGCTGCTTGAGCCGCACATCAATCACACTATCCAACGTTCCAGCGGAACGGACCGGCACCGTCATGGGAATCGGTAGACAGCTAAACTGTTGACGGTACTGTTCAAGCAGGTTCTCATAGGCGACACCATCCTTATCAAGCCCGTTCAGAAACACCATACAGGGAACTTCCAACTCTTTGATCCTTGCCCATAGGCGAGCCAGTTCGGTGCGCACGCCGATCTGTTGGGTCATCACAAGCACGACTGCATCGATAGCACGAAGCGCGGTCATCGACTCACCGAGTAACGCGAGTGCGCCCGGCGTATCGAGAAGGGTGAATTGTGTGTGATTCCAGGAAAACTGGAGCAGGCTGGTACTGGTCGACGTACGATGACGGAGTGCTTCAGGCTCAAAATCAGAAACGGTCGTGCCCTGCGAGACGGAGCCAAGTACGGGGAGAGCTCCACCCGTGTACAACAAGGCCTCACAGAGAGAGGTCTTCCCTGCACCGGCACTGGATATGATGGCCACATTCCTGACGGACTCTACACAGATTGTTTCCATGCTCGGCCCTCCTTGTGCAGCGATAGTGTCTTACGACATTATTTGCCTCACTGTGTTATTACCGTACTCTGGTTGACGCGGGTTCCCATGGTGTCAGCCATCGCCTACTGCTCGGTCAACCACCCCTCGTCCGCAAAACTCACATAGCGACCATCGCCGAGGATGACATGGTCTACCACACGAATGCCTAACAGGCGGCCGGCTTCAACAAGTCGACTCGTCAACTGCCGATCCTCTCCACTCGGTGTGGGATCTCCACTGGGATGATTATGAAGCAGAATCACGGCAGCTGCCGATTCACGGACGGCCAGGGCAAAGACCTCACGCGGATGTACAATGCTGAGCGTCAGGCTGCCCTTAGACACCGTCACCTCTCTGATGACGACATTCTTGGCATCCAGCAGGACCACCTTAAACAGTTCGTGCTTCACCTCACGCAAGAGCGGGTGAAAATGCTTGTAGAGATCAGCACTCGATGAAATACGCGTTCCGGTTGAGAGTGGCGCAGCGAGTGATCGTCTCCCCAGTGCCAGAGCAGCCTTGAG
>JAHBWO010000157.1 GCA_019636945.1 Nitrospira sp.
GCGTCCCCGACCAACAGCACGCGGTGCTTCATAAACGGTCCTGTTCGCGGCCGAATGGGAATGACGAACCCATGATGCTCAATCTGGGCCACATCACGACAGCCCAGTAGATCGAGATACGTTAAGATTGTGCGCTTCAGCTCGCCTTCCCGCTGAACCATCGAGAGGATACCGATCGAGAGGTGTTGTCGTTTCGGAAACGCCCAGGCATAGCCATGGGGGAGAATGCCAAAATCAAATCGTGCCACGCCATGAAATCGATCCAACCGATCCTGAGGCATCGTGACCTCATACTCCAAAGCCGGAACCAGAATCCGTCCGTCCGCCATTCCGACTTTCCGTGCCACTCGGCTCAGCGCGCCGTCGGCGGCTAGGACAAACCTGGCCTTCATCTCTCCCATGCTGGTGGAGACCCTGACACAGTCGCCGTGATAGGAGACATCCTCGAACGAGCAACGTTGGTGCACCACAGCGCCGCCTGCTTGCGCGGATGAGAGTAAGGCATAATCAAACTGATCGCGCATTGTCATGGAGACAATGGGTGAAGGTCGATGGGTGGTAAAGAATACGCCTGTGGAGGAGAGATGGAGTTGTGCCGTGTGACAATCCTGTTCGATCACAGGGCGCACATCGATAGGTACGGCCTGTATCGCACGACCAACAATCCCACCACCGCACGTCTTATACCGTGGCAACGCCGCTTTCTCGAGTACGGCAACCTGTACACCTGCCCGTGCCAGTCGCCACGCCGCGATAGAACCAGCCGGGCCACTACCGACTACAATGACGTCATACGTGAGACTCATCGCTCACGTACGCCGCTGTTGACAATGAAGGAGGTCTTTTTCATTCAATAGGGAATGCCTATCAGGATGAGCCCGGTGCCGGTTGCGAAAGGGGCTGATGAGTGAGGAGCCATCAGATGGTCGTCTGCACATGCTCCTCATCATCGAATTGCAGGAACATATCCTGTCGAGCCTCCGCAGGAAAAGAGATCCTGCACCATGCAGCCGACCACGTGTCTCACTCAACATCCGTGACCTAGTGTACGTTGTGTCACGTTGAAAATTCAGCACCGATTCTTGGCGTGATCTGTGGTAGCCTATGTGGCAAGACGGATTGATCTCAACCGGGTTGGTCGAGAAACGTCAAGGATAGATCAGCTGACAACAGAGTTGGAGCGGGGAAAATGGTACGCCTTGTCCTACTTCTACTCATCGTGGCGCTGGTCACTGTGGGGCCGCAACTCTGGACCAAGCGCGTCTTTGCCAGACACAATACGCCCCGTCCGGACTTTCCTGGGACCGGAGGAGAGTTAGCCAGACACCTGCTCAATCGGTTCGACCTTCACCACGTCATTGTGGAACCGACGCGCACAGGCGATCACTATGATCCTGTCAGTAAAGCGGTTCGTCTGACCCCGGAGATCCTCGATGGCAAATCCCTGACGGCGATTACGATTGCCGCCCACGAAGTCGGACACGCCATTCAGCACCACCTCGGATACCAGCCCTTAACGGAGCGTACAAAGCTCGTGCTGGTTGCCCAGAAAGCGGAAAAAATCGGGGCGGTGCTCATGATGGCCATTCCCATCGCGGGAGCCGTCGCGCGCACCCCGGTTGCGAGTGTGGTCGTGCTGATGGCTGGGATCGCGACGATGGGGATCTCGACGTTGGTCCACCTGATCACCCTTCCCGTCGAATGGGATGCCAGCTTCAGACGGGCCTTGCCCGTGCTCAGACAAGGCAACTATCTGTCACCGGCCGATGAACGAGGGGCTCGTAGCATTCTCACCGCCGCCGCATTCACCTACCTGGCCGCATCCCTGGCAAGCTTGGTCAACCTCTGGCGCTGGATTGGGTTTCTCCGACGATAGGCCCGGATCAAATTCCAGGCTTCATCGTAGTCGACGGTGGAAGAGCTCAGCCGCGAGGCCATAGCAGATGCTCGCAACAGCTGGGTCGTATCGAGGACCTTCGTCGCGAAGAAAGGCATGGGCGCCGTTGAACTCATGCCACTGAAATCGCACAGCGGCATCACTCAGTGCGTTGTAAATGAGTGCCCGCCCCTCGCGAGGGATGTGCGGGTCCTGTCGACCCCAGATCATCAGGAGTTCACCCTTGATCTCGGCAACTCGATCCAGGCTGTCGTCATGGAGTCCCTGGCCAAGACTGTGCTTGTGAATATCCGTCGCATAGAAACATGCGGCGGCCAGCACATCGGGGTGCATCGCCGCACGAAATGCCAGATGGCCTCCAATGCAGATCCCCATCACACCCAGCTTACCCGTGCAGTAGGGTAACGACGCCAGATAGTCCAAGACCGCGCGCGCATCACCATCGTAGCTCGATAGAGTTTTAGTGATTTTGTGCTGATTGCCGCGCGCCGCGCCTGCCTCGTCATAGGCCAATACCGTACCGGCCGGCTCCAGCTCATGAAAGATCTCCGGTACCGCCACCACAAATCCATGACTCGCCAGCATAGCGGCCGTGCGACGGATCGGCCCCGTGACCTGGAAAATCTCCGAGTAGAGCACCACCCCAGGATAACAACCCTCAACGTTAGGACGAACGAGATAGGTCCGCATTGGTCCCGTTGGAGTGGGCAAGTCAGTCGATTCAGACTCAGTAATGGTCATAGATCCAACTCATAGTGGGTTGTTCTGATTTAGAGAGAAGATGGAGTCGGCCACAGGGTCATTGTACGTCAGAGCGAACGGGTTGCCCTCTCTTTTCTCTTTTCCAGATCGTGAGTACGGGCTTGGAAGTTCACAGTGATCCTAACCCGAAACCGAGACCTGTCTCCCATTGATGAATGGCTGGTCAATGGCAAGATTCGAGGCTTATCACGCGAGCTTCTTCTTGATCACCGCCAGATGCTTAGGGGTCGATCGCACCTGGATCCTCACACCTTCGGCATCATACTGTTCGGACAGAATCCGCATCCGCGATCGGATCTCGGCCAGGATCTTTTGAGCCGTAAATGGAATATGCAATTCCTCATCGATCATCTCCTGCTCGAAGTAGCCCATGATGCGCTCACGCAAAGCGGTCACATCGTCAGGGTTTCTCGTGGACAGGAACACGGCATCCGGATATTCAGACTTCAGTGAGACAATCTCCTCCGGGCCGAGACGATCTTGTTTATTCAACACGAGGAGGCTGGGAATATCCGTGGCGCCCACCTCGGCTAACACATTCCGCGTGACGTCAAGTTGAGACCGGAAGGAAGGATCTGAGGCATCGACGACAAACAGCACCAGCGAGGCGCAGGCCGCTTCATCCAACGTGGACTTGAACGAGGCCACGAGGTCATGCGGAAGTTTTTTGATAAATCCCACCGTATCGCTCATGAGCACCTTCGGACGAGTTTCGGGGGACAGAGGC
Source organism: Nitrospira sp. (assembly GCA_019636945.1). GTDB lineage: Bacteria > Nitrospirota > Nitrospiria > Nitrospirales > Nitrospiraceae > Nitrospira_D. The sequence goes on from JAHBWO010000157.1 coordinate 3,387, forward strand.
CGGATCGTGGTATCGAGTGTCGCGAACAATTTGTCGGCCACCAGCACCTCGCTTCCCGTCATCGCCCGCATCAATGAGGATTTTCCGGCATTGGTGTACCCGACCAGAGCGACGGTCAATTCCTTCTCCCGTCTTGCTCGGCGGATGTGGTGCTCGTCTCCGATGGCCGCCAATTCGGTCCTGAGCTCCTTCAGGCGATCACGAATGCGGCGCTTATCGAGCTCCAGACTCGTTTCTCCTGCCCCTTTCCCCCCGATTCCTCCGCCTTGCCGCTCTCTTCCACCACCGGTCTCACGCAAGCGTGGCGCCAGATAGTTGAGCCGAGCGATCTCGACCTGCAGCCGAGCCGCTCTGGTCCGGGCATGTCGACTGAAAATTTCAATGATGACGCCGGTTCGATCAAGCACCGGCACGCCGACCGCACGCTCAAGATTGCTCAATTGTGAGGGCGACAGGTCACAGTCTACAATGACGACTTGCGCCTGTTCCTGAGGACTGCCTGACGTCTCGCCTAGCTCTTCCGATTCCCCCTCGTCGAAGTCCTCTGGTTCGTCCCCCGGCGAGACCTCGTGCTTCGAGGCCGATTGAGGCATCGGCTTCTCATATGACGGCCCAACGACCCCAGGCCCACCGGTCCACCGGGCTAATTCAGACAGTTTCCCTTGGCCCAGGACCGTTGCAGATTTCTCGGAGCTCCGTTTCTGAGTCACCTGGCCGACGACCTGGTATCCCAGGGTCTTTACCAGACGAGTGAGTTCTTGCAGCGAACTATCCAGCTCCTCCCGAGTTATACCGGGAGTATGGATCGCCACCAGCACGGCACGAGATTGGGAGAGGGTCGTCATCGTTTCTATTCCCTTGGCTACATCGTGGATGAAGAGATGTCATCTTATCAGGGAATGGCGCGTTTAGCGCAGCTCACACCGCATCTCAATACGACGGCTGTCACCTGTGATACATGCAGTTCCATTTGCCCTTGATGAGCGTCTGTCCTATTGTTTGAGCAAGGGGGAGGTCTATGACACTCACACCGATTCTGTTTCATGACATCGACGGCGTACTGTTCGGCGAATACGCGGGTGAGTTTCAGCTTCGACCCGGTGTGAAATCCTGGCTTGCCTGGGCCCACGAGCACTTTCAGGTCATCTGGCTCACCTCATGGGAATCGGACAAGATCAAGGCCCTGTTGCACGTCCTGTATTGTGAACGGTTCCACGGTCTTCCGGAGGTCCCCTCGTTTCATCACGCCAACTGGACAAACTGTCAGAACAAGGTGATCTGGCTCGAACAGGCCGTCAAAAAGTTGAAGGACCGCGAATGGTTTTGGATCGATGACGAAATCGAAACATGGACACCGGCGATTCAGCACGCCGGCATCTCCCTCGACCGCTGTATCCAATCAAATCCGGAAGGGCGGGATGAGCTCCTCGTTATCCAATCCACCCTGGTCAGTCGGCTTGAATGGATACAAACACAGACGCGCGATGGCATCCGTCCCAAGGACGCGGCATAAGCGACGACCCTGAGAGGCGTTCGAGTGAACGGATGACGCACCGCAGGCAGCCGTCCATCCTCCCGTGTGCTTGTCATAAATTACGTATCCATACTATTTGCAATGCATACGTACGTGTCTTATCGTATACTCATTCACAGGTCGTCAGCCGGCCTCCCCTTCGAGACTGGTACGGCCTGGCACAGGCATGCGATTGCGCTTACTCCCACTGCAAGTTCCCCTTCTCCTTCTTCTGTGCAGTACCCCTGCCTTCTCGTTCACCGGCCTGGTCGTATCCGTCAAAGACGGTGACACCATTGAAGTCCTGTCGAACGGGCAAACCACAAAGATTCGCCTGCACGGGATCGACTGCCCTGAGAAGCGCCAGGCCTATGGATATCGGGCAAAACTTGCCACGGCTGTCTTGACCTTCGGTCAGGCCGTCACGATTCACCCGCATGAAAAAGATAAGTACGGGCGACTGGTTGCCGAGGTGATACTTGCGGATGAGACGAATGTGAACCAGCTCCTCGTCAAAGACGGATGGTGCTGGTGGTATCGGACATATGCCCCGGCCGATCCAGTACTTGAAACGCTAGAGTCCGAAGCACGTCGGACCAGACGAGGGCTCTGGATTGACCCCAATCCTGTCCCTCCGTGGGTCTATCGGAAGTTGAAACACAAGCCACCTGTCGGCGTCTTAGAGCCACTTCCCTAGCCCTCAATAGGCATCCTCCCGGTCACCGACTTCACAGACAGAGACGTGACTCCTTCTTCAGCCTGTCCCGTGGCCACGTCCACATGAGCTGCTTTTTCCTATTCGAAGCCTGTTCCAGCTTCACAATGCCCTACCGCCTCCTTGTCGGCCACAAAGGAGCCATCAATTGGAGCCGGAGAGCCAAATAATTTCTGATGAATTTGGAAGCTTCCCTCTCGCCAAAGTTTCCTCAAGGAGTCATTGCTCTCACAATCCATTGAAATACTTCACTCTTTTTAATTTTCAAGGCTCTCAGACACAGAGTGACCCCCACCTTCCACTAACATAAAACCGTGGCGCTCCGGTCTCGGCGCATGTAGAGCCGATTCATGAAGATGGTCGAAAATTGTTCGCCAGGCCGGAACCCTTTCAAAGAGATTCCACTGCCAGTGGGGTGAAGATCGTCCATACAGATGAGGCAGGTCAGCAAAGCCCTATACCCCGTTCCGGTCTCTCTATTTGTGCATCATGCAGAAAGTATTTTCTAAGCCATTGATTCAATGAATATATTTGTGCTTTTTTTGAGCCAAGGTTCATGCTACGATCCCTGTGCTGCTTTCTTTCGCCATGGAGTCTCTCCCGGCGGTAAGAAATGGGGGGAGGTGATAGGGGTATCACCTCCCCTTTCTTTTTCCATACAGATTCTTCGGGATTGTGTCCGTGTCCTGCCGATCCTTCGGTCTTCTTTCTCCTACCCCTCCTCATTTTCTGCGGTAGAGGTCACCGGCATACCCATTTACATCCCAACCCGGTCATTCATTTCAGCACTATAAAATGTCGTTCAGCAAGAGCGAGCCCTCGCTGATGACAAGAATTCTCTTGGGGGGTACGTTTCTAGCCCGCATTCTTCATGACTCCTCTGCTGCAATCGCCGATCCGCTGTTGCGACAAGCCTGCGGCCAGCAGGCTCGCCCCTCAGACCCTCGACGTACTGCACGAGTACGCTTCTGGTCCTCCGGGCTCCGCGCGCCGGTCCTTCGACCTTGCTCAAGACGGTGAGCCTATCGAACCGTCTCACGACACAGTTGCGCAATTTTGCCACGAACAGTCATGAAAAAAGCGGGCTGGCACGGGCCACTGATGAACTATTCGACGAAAGAGCTCCCCGTACGGAGCTGGGAATGATGAAAGATGGGAGGAAGTGAGGAGGCGACGTGGCCGCCGCCTCCCATGCTGCGATGACTACTTCTTCTTCTTGGCCGCCTTCTTTGCCGGCTTCTTCGCTGCTGCTTTCTTCGTCGCCATGAGTACCTCACCTCCCCTCGGGTTTAGAAATAGTGTTACTGCATGTGTGATATACCAGACTTTGTGCAATCAGTAAAATCCTCTCGACACAAAATAGCCCATCGGCTGAAAAAAAACGGCAGACCTGATGTCGTCGAGGCCACTCATTGAACCCGCATTGTGCATGAACACCTCTACGACAAGCACCAAGACGCCACTATGGCAAACATCGCCAGAGGTTGCCCATGGCCAGACGGACAGGCTCGTGGGTCCCGACCATACTATATTGCGATAAGTATGCATCGGCCTCATCGAGCTCCGCGTGCCTGTCCTTCGACTCTGATCAGGACGGTGAGCCTGTTGAACCGTCTCGTATGCCGTCTTATAGGTTTTGTCACGACCCATTCTGCACAATGCGGGTCAGAAAGCCGAGGACGGAGTGCAACCGTTAGCAATCGCCACCTATGATTATTGGACAACGGATGGGCTGAGTCCGTCACAGAGAGAGACGGGACCTGCGAACCCCACAGGGGTGAGTCATGTTGCCAGAGACATGAATGATGACGGCAACGAGATTGCGAACCACAGGGTAGGACTGAAGCGTCAGGACCTCAGCACCCAGAAAACCAAGCAGGAAATGGATCATCTTCTGGCCAATGCTAGTACGGCCAGCCGATCACCCGCCGCTCCCATGTTTCAAGCCCTCTTCCGCGTTACTTCCCAGACAGGTGCGTGACCGCTTGTTCCGCATGTTTCGTTGCGACGTCGGTATGACCAGCGCTCCCATGCTCAACGGCATGTTTGAGCTCCGCGATCGCGGCGTCCACATGCGCATCCTTCCCTGCCTTGAGCGCATGCTGCATGGCTGCTTCCGCACTGGTCAAGAATGGTCCCATATGACCTTGTTTGCTATGGTCCGCAGCTTCCTTGGCGAGCTTGATCGCTTCTTGGCGATGCTGGTCTTCCGAACGAACAGCATCACGACGTGCCCCGCCTTCCGCAAACACCGGTTGCAAGGGCAGGACTGTTGAGGTGACGAGGACAAACAGGGCGGCGAGTGTAAGACTCCCGTGCGTCGTATATCGGCTCATGGGCATTCTCCCTTCTTGAAATGACGGTTACCAGCTCGCGTCCACCATCCTTCACTGAACGCATTGTAGCATGGGTGCTTCCAGAACGAACCGGCTCCACACACTGAGAAAGGTGCCGAGCACAGCAGGACTCGTTCAACCCGACTCCTTCTCATGTGACGGGCGACTATATCGTGACCGACTCAGCAATTGCTCCTCATACAACGGTTCGTGGTCTTGTGATCGACGTACGGCTGGTGGTGGAGCGTCCTCGTTCACGAACAGACACGAGTCACAATCCGATTCCTCCCCTTGCAGCAGGCTCGTCGTTCACCACGAAATGAGGCACGAAGCGGCTGTGATTCCCATGGATCAGACCACGATCCTCTCGAATCCCCATCCCTGCCGGCGCGTCCCCGACCACCCAGGATCCGATTACCGGATGCCACCTTTCGAACACGGGCAACGGCACGTACTGCTGATAGACCGAGAGCTGCGCGTCATAGGGCCCGGCGGTCGTCAGCACCTGATCCCCGTTCACGATTGAAATATTGGCGCCTTCGCGTGACCAAAAGGGCTTCCTGACATAGGCCGCACAGTCTCCCGGTCCGGAAAAGAAGGCGGGTAACAGATTCGGGTGATCGGGATACCACTCCCACAACAACGCCAGCAGCCCCTTATGGCTGAGCACCTGTTTCCAGGCCGGCTCCAGCACCAGCATCGAGGACCGGGACAGCTCCGCCGCAAATGCGTCCTGACACATCCATTCCCAGGGATAGAGCTTGAAGAGCGTCGAGATCGGTTCGTTGCGGTGATCCACAAACCGCCGCTCCCGCGGCTCCCACCCGATTTGTTCGATCGGCAAAGTCTGCACGTGCCATCCGGCCTGGTTCGCCGTGTCGGCCAGATAAGTCACCGTCTGTCGATCCTCGTCGCTCCCATCCAAACACACCAAATGGAGCACATCGGTTGAGGCCCACCGACGGATCACGCGCCACTGCTCGATCAAGCGCTCATGCAGACAGTTGAATTGATCCGCCTCCGGACAGGTCTCTCGCCACCATTCCCATTGACCCACCGCAGCTTCCACCAACGAGGTGGGTGTATCGGCATTGTACTCGAGCA
>JAHBWO010000158.1 GCA_019636945.1 Nitrospira sp.
AACCCATGCCGCAGGCTCCTTCAATAGTCCCTCCATTCCTCGGCTGATGGACTACTGTGCGGCATCAATTCACGCCGTCGAATTGACACACGACGCAGTGGAGAGCGCACGAGATGACTGTGCATCTCATGCACGCTATGCCGAACAAGCGTACGGCACTAACCTAGCCGTTCGACCCTCCGCCCTGACACCTGACGATACCAGCAATTTTTCACGCGTAAAGAATTTGGAGAAAATTCGCTTCGCAGTGCTGCGCACGTGACTCAGGAAATTCTCTTAGCCTAACAGGCTGTTGACAAAGGCCGCCAGCAGCGTTCTCACGTCGCTCAGAGGCTCAACGTACAGGCCGGAGTATGATTCGCCTCTTCGCTCGCTGCGGCCTTGCTGGACAGCCTTTCTGAACAGCCTGCGGGGCATATAGATTCGGTCAGTAACTGTGAGAATCGACCTGCTTAAGGATGGGCGTAGAGTTTATCAACACACTTGTAGGAAGGGAGCTGACTCTTACACAACACGATGCTCAACACAGCACTTCCCAAAACGTTGATGGCTTCACCCGCAGAACGACGCTCACGATTCGGAATAAAACACGGAGGCTGGCTCGAAACACTGTTCAGCATACGGCCACTCACCGTGCGCCTCTGTTCGTGCGACCCACGGATTACCCTTTGATGTTCCCGATTGGACGTAGTTCCGCTACTTTTTTGGTAATACCTGCACGGTCGACCGTCTCAACGACGTCAGAAATATTCTTGTATGCGAACCCTGCCTCTTCCGCCAAGCCTGACATTGATACGGCTTTCACAAGAATTCCGCGCCGGCTCATCTCCTGCTGAAGCTGTTCGCCACGAATCGATTTCTTGGCCTGCGCCCGTGACATCGTCCGTCCAGACCCATGCATCGTCGACCCAAATGTCTCAGAGACAGCCCGGTCGGTGCCGACCAAAAGATAGGAACCGGTCTCCATTGACCCTCCACAGATGACCGGCTGGCCTGTCTTCTGAAAATCCCACGGTAAGTCCGGACTCCCTGGGCCGAACGCCCTGGTTGATCCCTTGCGGTGGACCAACAGATCTCCTTCTGAATAGCGCTCGACTTTGGCGATATTGTGGGCGACATCATAGACCAACTCCATGCCCAACTCTTCAGCCGACCGCCCGAACACGGTCGCGAAGGCTTCGCGAATCTGATGGGTGATGACCTGCCGGTTGGCGAAGGCCGTGTTGGCGGCGCAGTTCATGGCTGAGAAATAGTCCTGTCCTTCCGGCGAACGGAACGGAGCGCACGCGAGTTGCGGATCCTTCACAGAGATCCCATACCGCGGCATCGCCTTCTCAAATATTTTGAGATAGTCGCTGGCAACCTGATGGCCAAATCCACGGGACCCGCAGTGGACCATCACCACAATCTGATCCTGGCCGGTAATACCGAACGCCGTAGCCGTCTCAGAATCGAACACCCGATTGCTGGAGACAACCTGCACTTCCAAGTAATGATTCCCGGAGCCCAGTGTCCCCAGCTGATTGATCCCCCGCCCCACCGCATGATCGCTGACGTTGGACGGATCGGCACCTGCGATACAACCGCCTTCTTCAATGCACCACCGAGCACCTCGTGTCATGACCCCTTCGAACGAACCTCGATTCAATCGGATGAAGCCTGCTGCCCCGACGCCGGCCGGTACACGCCGGAATAATTCGGTCATGAGACGATCCAGTTTCGATTCCACATCTTCCAGTGTCAAATCCGTGCGGATCAGACGCATCCCACAATTGACGTCATACCCGACACCTCCGGGAGAAATAATTCCCGACCTGGTATCAAATGCGGCAACGCCCCCAATGGGAAACCCATAGCCCCAATGCCCGTCCGGCATGCAGAGCGCATAACGCGCAATACCAGGGAGACAAGCCACATTGGTGACTTGATCGAAAACACCGCGGTCCATCGTCTGTAAAATACCCGGCGTGGCATAGATCCGCGCCGGTACCAACATCCCGGCTTTCTCAGTGACGGGGATCTCCCACACCTCATCGGTCACCCGATTGACCCTCATATCAGTATTCAATTTCATACGTCGACCACCACCTGAGCATACCAGCGCATTCCCTGCTGTTTCACTTCATACAGATGCTTCGTCACCCCCTTCACATCATTGTGGAGTGTCTGAGTTGTCTGATCCACGGGAGCGCCTCGCAGTACAGCAGCAAGCGTCCATGTGGTGCCTTTCTGAACCACGGAAAGGTCTGCTTCGTGGAACACCACCCCCGCTGCATCTTTCCAATACACCAGATCCGACAGCCATTCAAAGAGCAGCTCGTCCAGAGCTCCGCCTACATGTTCAATCCTACGCTCCCATGTCACTGCCACCGTCGAAGGATCGGCCAATGTTTCCAGTAGCGCTTCCGTCGCTGCGCGAAACAACTCCTCCACAGAATCACCTTCCGCTTTGAAGGCCAGGTCCGCTACCGCAATATCGTCAAGAAATTGATACGAATGCATCCTGTTACCGTGAGCCCACTGACAGTGTGACGCAGCCGGGTTGGCTATTCAAAATGGCCGCTCAGGTTACCATGCTACCAGTGGGGCGTGGCTCGACTGGGCTCGCGAAAGTCAACGAAACGTCCGGACCTGGATATGTGGAGTGTATGAGCGAGGCAGGAATACCGCTGAAAGCGTTTTCCGATAGCAGGCTAGTCAAGCACGAACTGCTTGGGAAAGTTCGTCAGATTCCGGCAGCCGTCCTTCGTCACCAGCACCATGTCTTCGATACGAACCGCGCCCAATCCCGGGTAGTAGAGTCCTGGTTCGACCGTGACCACATGCCCTTCTTGGAGGAGCGAACCCGTTCGGCTGATGCGAGGTGCTTCGTGAATATCCAGTCCCACCCCGTGTCCGGTCCCGTGAAAATACCCCTGCATGCGTCCGTTCACCAAACCCGTCTTGTAGCCAGCCCTCTCGAACCGCGTACAGATACCTTGATGGATCTTCATTCCGTCAGCGCCATCTTTAATTTTTGTGATGGCTTCTTCCTGCGCGTCCTTCACCGTACTATACAGCCGCTTGAGCTCAGGACTCGTCGCCCCCCGGATCACCGTGCGAGACATGTCGGCAAAATAGCGACTCGTGGCAGAGCGAGGAAACACATCAAAAATAATACTGCGATGCGCGGGTAACGGTCCGCTCCCTTCATTATGAGGATCACAGGCCTGCTCCCCACCGGCCACGATCGTATGCTGGGCGATACAGTCTCGTTCCATCAGCTTCACATTAATGAACTTCTTAATCAGCTCAGAGGTCATCGGCTGACCATCCAGCCACAGTTGCGCTCCCTTGATCTCAGCTTTCCGTAATATCGCATGAGCAGCGGTGACAGCTTCCTCTGTGGCCCGCTGAGCCTCCTCAATATGGCGCACCTCTTCCGGCGTCTTCACGACACGTTGCTCATAGAACGGATCCGATTTGGGCTTGAGGCTGTAGCCCCGCTCCTGCAAGCGAGCAGCATGGATGACCGGAAAACTCGCCGGCACCGACAGGCGTCGGATCTTCGACTCCTTCAAGACCACATGAACAATATCGACGGCTGTCGGGGCTTTGATGCCCTGTTTCTTGGCCTTCTGTTCAACTTCAGAATACGACAACACTCGATCCACCGAGGCCTCGGACCGGGCGCGATCCATTTCCAGATCACTCATCACCATCACCCGTTCGCCTCTGATTTCCAGATAGATGAACGGGTCGGGAGCCATGAATCGCGTAGCGTAATAGAGATTTGAATCCTGCTCACTCGCAGCAATGAACAGTGTAGCAACGTCTGGTTGGGACACGGTACTGCGTTTCATGGATCAACTACCTAAAAGTGGACACCCAGCAAGGCGGGAGGAATGCGCTCAAGAGGCTCAAAATGGTTGCTCGGCGAGGCCGCAGCAAGTGAGTGACCGAGGCGTACTCTCTGAGGTACGTTGAGGGACTAAACGACGCGAGAACGAAGCCGACAAGCATTTTCAGCATCTTGAATCGGATGCTAGCATGGGGGCGTGAGTCGGTCAAGAATTCGGTCGGACGAAAGTTATGGCCAGTTATGGCCGAGCAGGAGCCGATGAAGGCGTCGGTTCTTTCGACCGCACGCCGGATTCTTCATCCGACGTCACCAAATCCATCGGCAACGTCAAGGTATTCGTGAGTACATCAACCGCAAGCTGCGCCAATCCTGAGAGACCGGAGGCAAACGACTTCACCGGCAGATAGGTGACCTCCGGATCTTCCAGCCCTCCTTTCACAGTAAACATGGCCGTGGCTAATCCTTTCCGATCTCCTGCGATGATTCGTCCGAAGAGTGGAATCGTCTTGAGAAATTGCGAATAGGATCCAAACGGGCTCACCGCCACTGCAAGATCCAGCTGATCTGTGGGTAAATCATAATTCCCCGCTGCGGTGATCTTGAGGATTGGGCTGTCAATGATTAAATTTTCCGTCTGAAACAGACCGTTTTGGATGGCAATCGTTGAGGAAATTCGGTTGTAGGGGAGCCCCTCTTTTTCCAACTCGACCTTGCCTTGCAAGACGGCAGGAAGATTCAGCAGGCTGATGATTTTCCAGACGGTGCGCTCATTTGTTTTCAGGATTCGTCCGTTTTCCAACAAGACGTCAACCTTGCCATTAAGCGAGGGGTAGATCCCATGGGGATTTCGTCCATGACCACGAATGGCGCCGCTGATTCGAAGCTCTCCCGACACTCCATGCGCCTGTGCCTTGGCCAGCTGCAAGACATCATCGAATTCCACCCCCGTGGCCCGAAACGAAAGATCGAGGTCGGCCGGCGCGTTTGATGGAAGCTGCACAACCAACCGGCCCGCCACATGCCCATGACTGGATTCCCCGGATAAACGATCCACATCAAGCACCCCGTCCTGAATGGTGAGGCGTGCAGACAGCGCGCTGAGCTTCAGATGTTGGTAATACCCACGTGCCACCGTCGCGGTCATCGTCACGTGACTCGTTGCCGCCAGCGTCTCCAGGAACTCCCGGATAGGCGAGCGCCCGCCCTTGGGAATCAGCAGACTCAGGTCCAGCTGATTCGACTCAATCTTGCCGATGATGGATGGCTTCGCCAGCCAATTGCGAACCGTGGCTTCCATAGCGATATCGCTACCCTGAACTTTGAACGACAGTCGTTTAAGCTCGGCCTCGTTGCGAAGAAATCTGACACGGGCATAGAGCTCCTGAATGTGCCCATCAACTCCCTTGGCCTGCAGCACTCCATTCGTCAGCCCCATCCATCCGGTTATTCGCCACGCTTGCCAGTCGGGCTCCCGGCCTTTGATCTCCAACGAGAGCTCAAGGTTCCCCGCTTCAAGTCCGCTCTTGGAGATCCATCTCGGGAGACTGGCAACCGGGATGGTTCCGGTCGCGACCGCCATATCAACCAAGAAACCATTCCCAAACTGCATCGTGCCCTTAGCGGGAATCGTCAAGGACGGGAGAACCAGTGCGACTCGATCCAGCTTGATACTCGCAGTCTGCGGCAGCACCCCCTCAAACTCGACCGTCGCGCGCGACCCAATGGGTTTATCGATCCCCCCAAGCACGACTTTCGCCTCATCCAGCACGATGGATCCTCGGACACGAGGTCTCGTCGTTACACCTGAGAGTGTCGCTGTCGAGCTCAGAGTCCCTTCCAGCATACCCCGATCAATCGCCGAAGATCGGAAGAGCCGAACCATCTGAGTCGCATCACCACGTGTATGAATAGACACATCTTGAAACTGACTGGTCGGCCCACCGGTAATGGTCCCTTGGACCTGCACAGCCATCCCACCAAGATTCCCCGTCACCTGATCCAGCTGAGTTGCGCCATCAGCCAATACAAACCGCCCTTGTAACCCTGTCATCCGCTCCGGCAATGCCGGATGATTGAGGCTAATGTGGCGAGCCGTAATCTCCCCACCGGCAAACGTGATTCCACCTGGTTGATTCAATGGACCAAGAAGGCGAAAGGTTGCAACCGCCGTTCCCTCTGCATCCCGAACACCGGTAAACACCTGTGCCATCCGCTCCGCTTTGACCGTTTTCGAAAGAAACTCCACCAAAGACGCTGCCCCCATCTCACTCGTCATCTCCAGGTCCAACCACGGGCCTGCATCAAGAAACGACACCTCCGCTTTCCCATCGGTCAGCTGCATCGTCCCATAGTTCCCCGCAATTTTGGAGATACGCACCCGCCCGGTTTCGACCAGAATCACCGCCGCCAAGTCTGTTGCGGCGACATGATCACGACCGATGAGCGCATGACCTTCTTGCACATGAAATTCCCCGGTCGCCGACAACTGAGGACCCGTCGCGGTCGAGCCGGTCAGGGTGGCCTTCACAACCTGTACCTTGCCGTCGATCCGACGTTCTGCCAGCACGGCCGGTAACTGTGGATGGACCCACTCCGGGGAAATGGTTTTCAGCAATTGCGGCAGCGTCACAAGAGAACTGGCGAAGGTCACCGAGAAGGTGGGTTGCGGCGTCAGGACACCGGCAAGACTGCCATTGCCCGTCAGGGTGATCTCGTTCAAGTGTGCGCTCATATCCGATAACACCATGTCATAGCCGGCCACGCCCGGCATGACACGGACGGCACTGCGGAGATTCAACGCGCCTTGGAGATGATCGGACACCGGTCTCGGGCCGAGAAAATCGGCCGCGTCGCGCACTTTAATATCAGCGGCATCAATATGACCGTCGAACTGCAATCCGGGAACCGGTTCCCCCACATCGTCACTCGACAATGCAATGGGGTGTTCCGCCTGCTTGATCCCCCCATCCAAGGACACCCTCGAGACTCCATGCGTACCCTGATGGGACAGCGCCACATGCACATCGGCAACACCCTGCTCGGGCCGAATAGTAATGTCAAACTCGACATGTTCCAGGGTAATGGACCGAACGCCATCCGGTCTGGCCGCGTCCGTCACCGTGATTGTGCCATTGACGAGTTTCGCCTGCCTGACCATGAATGTCCGTGCCATCAATGCCATGGTTTGCTGGTCGGTATCCGCTTGCTCGTTTACCCCATCCAGGATGTTCCACCGACCCCGTTCATTGCGACGAAGGGTCAGTCTGGGCTCCTCAATCAAGAGTCGTTTTCCGATAATTTGTTTTTTCAGAAGCGGCAAGAGTCGAAGGACCAGATCGACGCGCTTGGCGGTGAGCACCACTTGCGCCGATTGCGGGTCATGAATGACGACTTCTGAAAGTTCCACACGAATGCGAGGAAACACCACAAACTTGACCCGGTGGACATCGATTTTCCGACCAAGACTCTCTTCCAATTGTTCCAGGACAAAGTCCTTGAGATAGTCTTGACCGGTCAACTCTCGCGAAAATGCGAGGAAGGCTCCGGCGAGAACGACGAACACGAGTATGCTCAGGAAGGCAAGCCGAAAACGGGACACACCACCCCCTTCGGACACCGGACAAGATTTCGGCGGCATCTTACCGAATCACCTACATGAAATCTATCAACACAGTAGTTCACACCGAGATTCCTCACGAGCAGAATCGCGGTGAAACCCAGTCCCTCCAACTCCAACCATACCCCATGCATTACGCACAAGACTTGGCTGCACCAGCTGACGAGCCCACTGCTCATCACTTCTCTATCGAATCTTAAGAGTTGACAGCCACCTGGCATTGGAACTACATCTCTACCTATGCCGATTCACCGCTTCGCAGGTCAGCCGGCACCTCCTTCAAGCCTGGCAGACGTCAGCAAACTCCTCTCTGCGTACTGGGCTGAGCACCCCGATCCCTCGACCCGCGAGCAGCGCGTGTCTTTCGGGACATCGGGACATCGCGGTTCTTCCTTCAAGCGGAGCTTCAATGAACGCCATATTGTGGCGATCGCTCAGGCTGTGTGCGAATACCGCGCGGCACAGCGCACGACCGGGCCTCTCTATCTGGGCAAAGACACCCATGCCCTCTCCGATCCCGCCTTTGTCACCGTCCTTGAAGTCCTCGCAGCCAATCGTGTGGAGGTGATGATCGACCAAGACAAAGGCTTCACCCCAACGCCGGTCATCTCGCATGCCATCCTGCGCTACAATCGGGACCGAACCTCCGGTCTGGCAGATGGGATCGTTATCACACCATCGCATAATCCTCCGGAAGACGGGGGAATCAAGTACAACCCCCCGAATGGCGGCCCAGCCGATACACAAGTCACCAAATGGATCGAGGACAGGGCCAATACCCTTTTGACGAACAATCTGCACGGATGTAACCGGCTTCCGATTGAACAGGCAGGACAGGCAGCCACCACACATCGCCATAACTATATCGGAACCTACGTCAGCGATCTGAAGAATATCATCGACATAGCTGCCATCAAAGGCGCTGGACTTAAGCTGGGGATCGACCCCCTTGGCGGATCCGGGATTGCGTACTGGAAGCCAATTATCGAGCAGTACGGGCTTGATATTGAGATTGTCAATCCAACAATTGATCCGACTTTTCGGTTCATGCCACTGGATTGGGACGGCAAAATCCGCATGGATTGTTCCTCCCCCTATGCCATGGCCAATCTCATCGCCCTGAAAGATCGCTTTGATGTGGCATTCGGCAATGATGCCGACAACGATCGACACGGAATCGTTACCGGGTCAGGCTTGATGAATCCCAACCACTATTTAGCTGTCTCGATTGCCTATCTCTTTGCCAATCGTCCCGACTGGAAGTCTGACGCCGGAATCGGCAAGACCTTAGTAAGCAGCAGCCTCATCGACCGCGTCGCAGCCAAACTAAAACGGAAGCTGGTTGAAGTCCCGGTAGGCTTCAAGTGGTTTGTGAACGGGTTGCTGGAAGGCTCGCTTGGATTTGGAGGCGAGGAAAGCGCCGGTGCATCGTTCCTCCGCCGCGATGGTACCGTCTGGTCGACAGACAAGGACGGCATCATCATGGATCTGCTGGCAGCAGAAATGATGGCCAAGACCGGCAAGGATCCGGCCCAGCTCTACCGAGACCTGACAAGCGAGCTAGGCGAGCCAG
>JAHBWO010000159.1 GCA_019636945.1 Nitrospira sp.
GAGAAACGAACTACGAAAGGCTTTAAACTTGAAGTGGTGTGACGTCAGATAATGATGAGGAAGGTTCTATTTCTCACCGCACTTCTTAAACTGCGATTCGAGGCACTGCTTGGTCAGCCCTTCGGCTTTCTGAATCTGATCTGGCGTCATACGCTTCGCCATATGGTCCCGGTCCTTGATGATCTCCGTTTTTGACCCACCGGTCGACGACTCTCCCGCGACGCTGTACCAGACATAGGCCCGTACTTGATCCTGCTGAACCCCTTGCCCCTTCGCATACATCTGAGCGAGTTCATTTTGCGCCCCGGCGTGGCCTTGCCCCGCCGCCATGCGATGCCATTTCAAGGCCGTCTGGTAGTCTTGCATCACGCCCATTCCACTGGCATACAGCAGTCCGAGATTGTACTGCGCCCGCACATCGCCTTTTTCCGCTCGTGGAGAGAAGAGTCCCGCGGCGCCTCGATAGTCGCCCCGCTTGAGCGCCTCGTAGGGTTCTTCCCCAGCCAGCGGAATCGATCTCTGAGGGACTACTTTCTTCGGGTCCCCAGTCAGCGGTTCCACCGCCATTGCGATCGCCACACTGCTGAAGATCAAGACTCCCGCGAACACAAGTCGTCTCATTACACCCCTACCTTTCAACCTGATCATCTATCGTGAAGCCGACCGCTTTGTCAGAGGCAACCTGATAGCGGCTTCTCGGGCCTTCATATGCGCCGCAGTGGATCCCTCAAGACTATAGTTCATTGTTGTCGAACCTGACCGACCTGTCATCAAAATACCATTTTGAGGTCTGAGGATGATACGTGGAACGTTGTAGGAAGTAGCGGTCGATGAGTCCGCAAAGACATCACGCGGGACAGATTCCATTTTGACGAGCCGTGAAAGGGTGCCGCTGGGTGAGTGGCGAGGCGCCTTCGACTACCCCATTCGTCTTCAAGTCTCGTCTTCTCCTGTTTTCTCATCTATTCGTGAAAAGCGCGGAACAGATATGTCTTCTTTCTCGACGCTCTCAGTAAACATGGCAAGGGGTCTAATCCAGAGGCCTCGATCGCCATACAAGGCCCGATACACAACAAACTCCTCCTCCGTTTCTGAATGTCGAGAAACCCCCAAGACTTCGTACTGCTGACCTTTATAGTGACGGTAAACCCCGGGTAAGACCACGATCAACGGTTCCTCATAAGGTGGTTACCTGCGTGTCCACTTTACAGTGACGTAACCATTCGGCACAGCCAAACGTCAGAAGGGTGTGTTCACCGGTTCTAAAAAAGGAAACGATAAACTCCCTTGATAGGAGAGGGTGAGGTGTTGTGGTGCCGAAGCCGGGAGTTGAACCCGGACGCCCTTGCGAGCACCAGCTCCTGAGGCTGGCGTGTCTGCCATTCCACCACTTCGGCTTTAGAGGCTGCTGAAAATGGCTTCCACCGTCGTTCTCACATCGCTCAGATCCTCGACGTACTACCCTTCTCGTATCGTACGCCTCGAATCCTCGTTCGTTACGGCCTTGGTGGAACCCATCTTGAGCAACCTGCGCGGAGTTCGCCTGCCACCTGAACCATGGTGACCTTTGCGGCTTACTGACAGCCATGCATGAACTCCCCTTGCATGCCATCCCGCGAGAAGGGGGGATTATCCTGAATTCTCCTCACCCACGTCAAGCAAGCGGAACGGGAGCAGTTTCCGAAGCAGTCCGAGTCCCCTTCTGAGGCATCACCCATTGCCCAGTTGCGCTGATGTCTCGCGGATCGCCGCTGACAATAATGCGTTCACGGACAAGTCCGGCCGCAGCCAGAAGCGACGGCACGGCGATCTGCGGAGCCTCATCGACCATGAGCACATCGAACCGCACGCGGCTGAACAACGGGTCGGTCGCGACTCGCGTGGGTGTTGCGGCAACCAGCCGTCGATTCTGGACAAAGGCCTGGCGATTCGGATTCTCCTCAGCCGCGAGGAGTTCTCGAACTTTCTTGGTACCACCGAGTTTCGCGAGATGCTCCTTGAGTTCCTCACATTCTGCACGCTGCCCTCGAGGCACCGCCGCTTCCGGAACAAGTTGCTGAATCCTGCCTTTGGCGACATCGATCTCGCTGTCCAGACGATCCATCTGACTCTGATACAGCGCACGGTACTGCTTCAGCGACTCCACATTTTTTCCAACGGTCTGCATCGCAAGACGTTGGAACAGCGGAAGGGTCTCAAACTCTTTGAGCGTGGTGTCGACACCAGCCAGCTTGACTTGAAGCTCTCGGAACTGCGTCACCAAACGCCACTCCAGGAGGCGGACTTCGTCCAAATCTTTTTGTTTCGCATCCTTTTGGGCCAGAAACGGAGTCAACTCTCGGAACCGGTCGTACTTCTGCTTCAACGTAGCTTTGTCGCCCTGTGATTTGGCATAGAATTGATGCATCTGAGCTTCAAAACTCAGCTCATGAAGATCAAGACTGGCGGCGTGCGATACTAAGGGGAGTTCATATCGCGTCACCCACGTTTTGGGGTTCAATCCGCCCGCCTTCATGGTCCGCCCCACCATCCCGACCAGCTCATCGCTGTCGTCATGGCCGGGACTCAGCAACAGGATACGCTTGTTGGCGCGAACCAGGTCCATCGCCAGGCTCCCAAGCCTTTGTCGACGGAGCGCTCGGTCATCGGACCACAGCGTTGTGAAGACGGAGGAATTGGCGGAGAACGTTTCTACTTCCCCAATTGGCATCTGGAGAAGCGCCGCCAATCGCTCGGCCGGCCCAAGGTGGTACAGATCAGGCTTTGCCAGAATGTCTTTCAGGCGGGCCGCTGCCGTCCCAACGAGGCCGGCATGGTCGGGAACTAGGGTGCCAGAAGGGACTTCCCTTCCGAGGTGATCGACCAGTTGAACCAGCAGCGACTGCCCCGTTTGCCGCAGTATGATTCCCTCCGTCGTATCCGTATCATCAGCAGGGACGAGGGAAACCGGCAGGTCGATCGGCAGCCTGACCTCACCGGGCACGATAAATTCATACAGATGCAGCCCGCCGGTCGTCCTGACAAGTCGGCCCTGTGATGCCATGGCCGGAGCGTCCTGTCCCGTTTCAACCAGACGCGCTTGCTCGGCTTCAAGGTTAGCAATCCAGAATTCGATGAGTTCTGTTGCTGTCATGACAAGTGATTTCTTGCGCCTATTTCTTAACGTAGGAGAACGTCATGATAAATGCCCGTCGCCGGTACTGTCCACCGCGATAACCCTTCATAAGCCCTTGTCTTCACAACTCGACCTTGTCTAGAATGGAACCCTTTGTGGAGCTTGTAAGGAGGAGCCTGTGAAGGGGTTGAGATTCGAGCGGATAGCGACAGGACGCCACTACAACGTGGTCTTCCATATCGGCAGCACGTACGTACCCGTCAGTGATGAGACCATCGACGAACTCAAACAACAGAGTCTGTTGCCGACCGAACGCTTCCTCGACTTCCTCATCGACCGCGTCGGCTATTCCTCCTACCTCAAGGACCAGATCCGCAACGAATTACAAGCGACGGGCGATCCCACGACGCAGATCACCGTGCTGCAGGGCGCGATTCGGGAACTGTAGATCTCGTCCCTCGTCTTTCGTGAAACGTATCTCGTCTAAAACCACTGGCTAGAAGCTTTTCTCCTGTTCTTTTTCGGAGATCATCCGGCATCATTCCCTTCAGCTTTCCATCGCGCTCAGCCTAAAAAGGTCCGCGGTGAGACTGCAAGACTGGGGAACGCCTTCAAGACCTGCTGGTCGGTCGTCACCAACGATACCCCGAGATCCTGAGCAAGAGCCACGAATTCACAGTCATACGCTGAACAGCCAGAATGCTCCGAAAGGGTGAGTACATGGCGGGAGATGACGCTATATTCCCGTCCAGCCAACCATCGCTCTGCTTCGTCGACCATGGCTATGGCTTTTTCCAGTAGCACAAATTCTTTACGAACGAGGCCGATCAACGCATTCCTAAATTCAGACCGCCATAGCAACGGAACCGCCCATGTGGTATCGCGTCTGAGTACAGCCTCACTATCCTCAGTTCTATCTCCCTGGACATACAGATAGATCAACAAATTCGTATCCGCCACGATCATGACCGACCGACCACCTTCAACTCATTGAGAAGGCGATCCGTCAACTTCATCCCTTTCGGAGTTTGGCGAATTGCTCGTGCCCGTGCCAGCAACGTGTCGGCATCGACCGGCACACTCTGTGTCATCTGTTCTAGATAAGAGATGACTTGAAAATTCAAGCTCCGGTGCTGAGCGGCCGCTTGCTGTTTCAGTCGTCTGACCAACGGCTCTGGAATATTTTTGATGGTCAAGGTCGCCATAGTCCCCTCTGAAGGTTCCATATCGAATCCGTTATGGATGCTATCCTGGGTAGGAGGATCTCGTCAAGAACGGCTTGTATTTCGCGTTGTGCGGATCAGGCGAGCACGGTAGCAGAACCCGGTTCAATCCCCTACCTGCCCTTCCTGAAACAGTTGATTCATGATCTGATTTCGCTTTTCCGGATCACGGTAGTACTTCAGCGCTTTGGTGTAGTTTTCCATCGCACTTTGGCGTTTGCCTCGGATCGCGTAGATCTCGGCAATGCCGTGATAGGCGCTGGCGTCTTCCTCATTGCACTTGAGTGCCCGGCTGAAGATGTCCGCCGCTTCTTGAAGCCGCTGCTTCCCTAACGCGAGCCACCCGAGGGCAGAGTGGGCTGCACCAAAGTCCGGATTGGCACTGAGCGCATCCAAATAGCTCCGTTGCGCTAAGTCCAGGCGCCCGCGCGTTTCGTAGAGGCCGCCCAGGGCAAAGTGCACTTCGGCATCCTGGGGGTTCAGCTTCAACGCCGCTTTGTAGGATTGCACCGCCGGTTCCATTTTCCCTTGTTCAGCCAGGGCACAACCGAGATTGGAATGCGCGGCCGAATCGTTCGGGGTAAGCTTGATCACCTCACGGTACTCCTTGATGGCCATCTCCAGTCGCCCCTGGTCTTGGTAGGCCACACCCAGATTCATCCGTGCCGGTGCATAGTCCGGAGCCAGTCGGACCGCTTCACGATACTCTTTGATCGCCATTTCTAGATGGCCGGCCCGTTCGTGGATCTGTGCCAAAAAGTAGTGCGGATAGGCAGATTGTGGAAGCAGTCTTGCAGCTTCCGCGTATGGTCCCATCGATTGTTCGGATTGACCCGACTGGGCGAGAAACAAGCCCTTGACGAGATGGGCATAGCCGCTGTCCCCATGCCGCTTGAGCAGGTCGTTCACCCAACTCCCCACGGCTGTGATGTGTTCCTGGGCTTCAAGACAGAGGGCATGGGTTTTCCAGGCCTCCGCAAACCGTCCTTGCACGAGGTACACCACATTTCGCGCAAAGAGCGGACGCGGGTCCTTCGCTCCGGCCGGAGCTCGGCTCCACGCTAGAGACTCAGCAAAGAGGGTGTCCCATGCGCCGGCCATAATGGCTGTTTCGCATTGTTCCTGAGGGGTGTGCATGAGCGGTACGAGGATCTTATCGAGTCAGCGCGTCTTCGACATCAGGTGGTGTCGCCTGGATTTGTTCGCCGAGGAAGGGAAATTTCTTGGCCAGCTGTTGCTTCATCTGCCAGGCCACCGTTCGGTACGACCAATGGCCTTTCACGCCGGACCGTAGTTTGCTGATATATTCTGCTTCCGCATAGTCCATCTTAAACAAGCACCGGACTTTGAAGCCAAACGGAATGGCGTAGAGTGAAGCTTCTTGGTCCTTCTTCCTCAACGAGTCGATATCCTGACGCACGGCATCCATGGCTTGCCGGTACTCCTGATCCAAACCGGCGTCGATCAACGATTGCGGGACATCGTACCCGTGAACGGTCGTGAAGTTCTGTTGCACCTGCTGGCACCGGCGATGGCGGTGCATATCTCGCCAAGCACCAATGTCCATGAGGATATCGAATATGAATGCATAGCCGCTGCGGAACTCTTTGATGAGTTCATCATATGGACCACGCTGTCTAGTGGCCACTTCAATGGTCGCGTGTTTTTCCTTCTCGGTCCACTCTCTCACTACCTCGAGGATCTTGCGATAGGGAGCCTGTGAGACACGATAGAGCAGCGTCGTGACAATTTCGTCGACCGGATGATGGGAGTCCACCAGCTCGACCGACTCCACGACTCCCCACGTCCCAGGCTGATCCAACCCCGTGCCGCGTAAGACTTCTTTCGCATGGCGAGCAAGATCGGCATACACCGTTTCTTGGTAGACATTCGCCTTTGCATGCCGAGCCAGGGTCGGCGCCAGAGGGTCGCTCAGGCCTCCGCCTGTTTGGCCACAGAGTTCGCTCCATAGATGTACCGGCGGACGCTGGCACGCGTCCTTCAAATCCTCCCCGATCGCCCGTAACTCCGGGAGTTGAGACGACTCGAGGCGGGTGATCTGTTTCTCCAAGGTCCGGATACTGACGACCTGTCCGACATTGGTCTTTGCCGCAAGGGGAAGCAAGTACCGAGTGACATCGAACGCCCGTGCCGCGATGGTCCGGTCATAGTCGGCCTGCTTCATCGACTCAGGCCGTGGCTCGCGTGTAGCGAGGAATTGTTTCAGAGGCTCGTGGAGGAGTCGGTACACATCCCCAAGGCTTCGGAGAATCCCTTCATACAGAGCCTCAGTTTCACTTCCACGAATTTGGCCAGGGACGAACCATCGGCTCGAGGCAAAATTTTGATAGCGGCTGGATTTCGCCTGACCATCCCACAGCGGCTCATCTTCCAGTCGAATCGCCGCAAGTTCAGAAATCTCTTCGAAGCAGATGATGACGTGTCCTAGGTCGGCGATCGACGCATGTCCGTAATCAAAATAAAACTGCTCCCAGAATTTTTCCGACGAATGTCCGTGCACCCATCGAATACTCTCTTCAATGGAGTCGGGAGATCGGCTGTACCGTGCCAGCGCATAGGCGGACTTTTCAGGGGGCATAGGGGCCAGGGCCAGAACCCGACGGCCTGATTGATCTTGGCTCATAGGAGATTGAGTGACAGGGACCGTATCATAAGCTGGGCACTATACCTCTCGAGGTAGGACGGCGCAAGCACCACGCCGTTGACTTGCCGCCGAGGCCGCCGCTATAGTCCGCGCGAACTCTGCTGTAGGACAGACACATACGTAAGGAGATAATTCCGTGTCCGTGATCAAAGGTGTCAAAGGTGTCAAGGACCTGTTGCCGGAAGAAACCCCCCGCTGGCGGTTCATCGAGGAGTCTGCGAGGCGATGGGCGACCCGGTATGGATTTCACGAAATCCGTATTCCAATCTTTGAGGTGACCACCTTATTTGCACGGAGTATCGGTGCATCCACGGATATCGTCGAAAAAGAGATGTACACGTTCCCGGATCGGGATGGTACCTCGTTAACCCTTCGACCGGAGGGAACTGCCGGTACGGTCAGGTCCTATATCGAACACAATCGTGCCGCGATTCCGGTACCTCAAAAATATTTCTATACCGGTCCGATGTTTCGTCACGAGCGCCCGCAGGCTGGCAGGCTGAGACAGTTCCATCAATTTGGTGTTGAATCATATGGAATAGCAGATCCGCGTGCCGATGTTGAGGTAATTGCCCTCCTCTGGCACATACTCCATGAGCTAGGCCTTCCGAGCCTCACCCTCGAAATCAATAACCTTGGCCAGGCTGCTGATCGAGATCTCTACCGCCCTATTCTTGTCGGCTATCTCAAACACCATGAGGCGGGGTTGTGCGGTAATTGCAAACACCGCATCGAGGCGAACCCCCTTCGCGTCCTGGATTGCAAGGTTCCTGAGTGCCGAATCATTACAGAACAGGCTCCTCGTCTCTCCGAATCTCTCTCGGAGACCGCCCGTTCCTACTTCGCTCAAGTACTGGCCGGCCTCGATCTCATCCACATACCCTATTCCTTAAACCACCGGCTGGTGCGAGGCCTCGACTACTATAATCTCACAACGTTTGAAGTGACCGCGACAAACCTCGGAGCTCAAAACGCAGTCGGCGCAGGAGGTCGATATGATGGGCTTGTGGAAACACTCGGAGGTGCATCAACTCCGGCCGTTGGTTTTGCCGTTGGGCTTGAACGTATCGCCATGTTGTTGCCAGACTCTCAGAAATCTCTGTCGCCCCATGACAGGATTATCTATGTTGCGGGGTTCGGGGATCAAGGATCCATCGCCGGGCTTACTGCGCTCGAAGAACTGCGCCTCTCTGGTATACCGGCTGTTTCCGACTTTAGGTCGACAACTTTAAAGGCTCACCTTCGCCAAGCTGATCGGCTTGGCTGTCAGTTCGCTCTCATGCTCGGTGACGACGAAGTTGTGAAGGGAGTAGCCATGCTCAGGAATATGGAATCTAAGAATCAGTATGAGATTCTTTTGTCATCTCTGAGTAGCCAGATACAAGCTCTTCTTCTGCCTTCCTGAGTGCTGCTTTTCGGCATTGACTTTCCCCTCAAAACCACTTAGTCTGAGTGTAAGTGATAAACTATCGAATCTACTGAATATTCATATAAATTCCTGTGAATTAACCTGTGAAGAGAAAAATTGGATTCCTGCTGGCTCTCCCTCCGACACATCAAAGCTCCGAGACAGTTACTGGACTCGCCCGCGCGGCACTAGATGCCGGTCATGAGGTGTATCTCTATCTCATTGATGAGGGTGTTAAAAATATGAATTCTCACTTATATCGAGACCTTGCTCAGGCAGGAGTCCGAATGTTTGTATGTGCATATGGCTGTCAACAACATCACGTTTCAACGGTGAATGTTGAAAAGGAGTTTACTTTATGTGGGTTAGTCGTTCTCTCCGGACTCATTGATGCTTGTAAGCCATTTATTTCCTTCACGTAAGGCGATTCATATCTCGAGTGGCAAAAAACGTCGCGGTTGTTATTCAAGAAGATCCTCGAATCACGCATAGGCCAGTTGAGGCGTTGCGGATTGCTCTCGGTCTTGTCGCTGGATCTCATAGCACGACTGTCATCTTACTCGG
>JAHBWO010000016.1 GCA_019636945.1 Nitrospira sp.
CGAGGCTATGCCTGGTTGGACACCGGCACGCATGAGTCGTTGCTGGAGGCGAGTCAATTTATTGCCACCCTGGAAAATCGCCAAGGCTTAAAGGTGGCGTGCCCAGAGGAAATTGCGTACAGGCAGCGGTGGATCGACGCCGTTCAATTGGAAACGCTGGCGCAACCTTTGTGTAAGAATAGGTACGGACAATATTTGCTAAGTCTCATTAATGGTAGGTCTGGTGTCGATGGCTCAAAACAGGGTTGTGCGAGCCGGGTATGAGAGGGAGGGGTGTGAATCGATAATGCGTCTCTCAGCTGCTCGGCAAGATGATCCGCGGAATGATTTGACTACTGCGCTACTCGCATATGATCAGTGGTCGTTTCTGGCCTGGCAGGATATTAAAACGAAATATCGCCGTTCGAAGATCGGGCCGTTTTGGATCACCCTGAGTATGGCAATTTTCTGCGTCACGCTTGGGTGTGTGTATAGTCAACTGTTTAAAGCGGATATTTCAGAGCTGCTACCGTTTCTCTCGGTAGGGTTTGTAGCCTGGAGTTTTATCGCCGGCTGCCTTGGTGAAATGCCCAATCTTTTCAGTGACAATGCCGTGTATATCAAGGAGATGCGGATCAACCTGCTCATCATTCACCTGCGTGCGATCGCGCGAGGGATCATTATTTTAGGTCACAATCTTCTTATCGTACTCGGCGTGTACATCTATTTCAGTATTTGGCCTGGGTGGTTGGGGTTGCTGGTCTTGCCTGGGTTTTTCCTGGTACTACTCAATCTTGCGTCGATTGGAATAACGCTCAGTGTCATTGGGGTGCGATTCAGGGATCTTTCGCAGATTACGCAAAATCTTCTCCAGGTGGGATTTTTTATTACGCCGATATTCTGGTTCCCCCGTTTGCTACCCGAGGGTAGTTGGGTGGTTGCCCTGAACCCTCTTGCCCATTTCGTCGATTTGGTGAGATCTCCATTGTTAGGCCATTTCCCGCAATTGGCTTCTTGGGTGGGGGCTACGGTGACTCTTCTTGTGAGTGCAATCCTCGCAGCATTGCTCTATCGGGCCAAGAGTGGCCGCATCGCCTTTTGGGTGTGAGATGTCTCAAGTAAGTTCGATCGAGATCCGCAATCTGTATCTGGATTATCCATTGGTTGGGACGGCGAATCTTTCACTGAAGACTCGCCTTTTAGGTGCAGCCACAGGAGGGCTTATTGCTTCAAGCAAGACGGTTTCTGTGGTGAAAGCGCTTCAGGACATCAGCATGTCTCTGGGTGAAGGAGACCGTCTCGGACTTGTCGGCCATAACGGTGCCGGGAAATCCACTTTGCTGAAGGTCTTGGCCGGTATCTATCAGCCGACCGCCGGGTTTTTTCGGATACAGGGGCGGGTCGTGTCGACACTCAATATTTCTCTCGGTATGGAACCGGAGGCGACGGGCTTGGAGAATATTATGATCCGTGGACTGCTGCTCGGCATGAAGCGCAGGGAGGTGTCTCAGAAGCTTGATGAAATTGCCGCCTTCACAGAGCTTGGCGACTATCTCAACCTTCCTGTCCGTATCTATTCTTCCGGTATGACGACGCGACTTGCGTTTGCCACCATTACGGCGATCGATTCCGATATATTGCTCATGGATGAAATGATCGGTGCGGGTGACGCCGCATTCATGGAAAAAGCGGAGAAACGGCTGAGTGAGTTCATGAACAGAAGCAAGATTATCGTCCTTGCATCTCATTCCGATTCAGTCATAAAACGATTTTGCAATAAGGCGTTGTTACTCGAACATGGACGCGTGACCGCTCACGGTAATGTGGAAGATGTGCTTGGCATGTATCACAACCGTACGGTCGAGATGGTTGGTGGATAGGATGCGACAACCCCTCGAGTGCTACCCGCGCATGTAGGGGAATCTCCCTGCGGTGCCTAGGAACCGCTGATGAGGCCGTTGCGTCTCACCAGGTCTTGAATTCCGATTGCGGAGTCCATGCAGGTCGTTACAAGGTTTTCCAGGGTCGAGTTCGCCCAAGCTAAGGCCTGGCGGCTCATTTAATGGGATGGCTCGGTCGAACATCATGCTAGATAGGATTGCGAATGTACTGCTCGATCAAAGAGTGATGCAAGGAACTCTTGACCTGCAAACCACAACTTGGTATTGAAGGGACATCTGCGGCTCTGAGACTCATAGGAAACTTTGGGGGTAGTAAAGGACCTTCTGCACTGGTGAGTGTTGTGCAGTTGGTTTTAGTCGAAGTTGGACGCCGTTGATGTGTCGACCAGGAATTCTCTTTCCCCTTCCTCTCCCCGTAGGTAAGTGAGGTTAGCTATCATGAAAGCAAAGAAGTTCCTACTGGTTCCGAGCGTTGATAACCCCTATGACATAAGGATGTTGCGCTCGCTGGGTGAGGAGCTCAAAGGTTTTGGTCATGAGTGCATTGTTGCTCGCAGTTCCGAGCACGCGTATGTGCCATTGATCGATGAGGCCAAGATTGATGTCGTCTTGGCTGTAAATAAATCTCGGCCAAAGGATTACAAGACTAGGCATCATGCTAGGTACGTATCCTGGTATCAGGATGTATTCTTAGATACCTCGGGCGAGGTTAACCTGCATGACGACGATATCCTTTACACCCTAGGAACCCCGAAGCAGCTTGGTCTGCGACTTGAGACGAAAAAGTATATGACCAAACCGTTTTATACAGGTGTCAATGATACGAATCGCGCAAGTAAATCGTCCGAAGTGTGTGATTTTTCGTTGTGCGCTGGATTGCCATTGGACCTACCGAGTCAGCCATCTCGGTTTGGTCAGTCAAGAATTTCACATTCCGTATTATTCGTCTTATTCCAGAAACTAATGTTGGCGGCAAAGAAGAGGAATTTCTTCGGACTAAACTATAACCAAGAGATCATCAAGAGGATGAAAGCTCTTACAGAGCAGGTCTATAGACCCTTAGAAGGATCTCTGGATATTTACGAAATCGAAAAAGCGCTTCGGGCGGAGATTGTGCCATTCTTTGACAATGCCAGAATTGCCGATGACATTTTGTGGTTTATGATCAGGTTGGTTCCCAAGCGATGCTTGAAGGCTGTCGTTGGTGAGGAGAGTTTGGAGAAGTTGTACGGCTATGGGTCTGGTTCTCCCAATAATTTCGACGCATATTTTTTAGGGTTGCTGAACTGGATGAGTCAAACATATCCTCGAATTTACGAAAGAAGATTGCTGATAGAGGCTGTGGCCAAAGTGTCAGATAACATTCATATCTACGGCAATTGCATGGATCGGCATGATTTTAGCTCAAGGTATTATAAAGGTACCTTGCATTCGGAAGAGTCGCTGGCCAATGTCTATGCGAATAGCAGAGTGAATCTCGGTAACAATACCCATGGACTTGGTTTGCACTCCCGAAACTTGGCCGTTATGGCAGCGGGCGGCTTCTTGCTGCATCACAGGTCCCGCGAGAAGGTTCCCGGGAGTCTTGAGTCGGCCTTCGAGGAGGGTGTGCATTACATAGGTTACAATGGCTTAGATAACCTGAAAGACGTGGCTAAAACCTATCTCGATGATAGCAAACGTCGACATCAAATAGGGACTGAGGCTCAAAAGTACGTATTCCAGAAACATTCATGGAAGCACCGAGCGAGTGAACTTTTGGGGGATCTATGTCTGAACTAAAAACCGTGCTCATGGTCGTCCCGCGCTACGGGAATTTTGGTGATTTTTATCAAGTACCGTTGGGTCTTGCCTATATTGCGGCGGCAGCGCAGAGTGCGGGATACAAGGTTTATGGACTGAATCTAAACCATTGTGAGGGGTCTGTTTCTGATCTCGTCAGAACAAAGGTCAAAGACTTGCATCCTGACGTATTGGCAACCGGAGGCCTCTCAGTCTTCATCGACCAGATTAATGAGATTATTCAGTCCGCCAAGGAGTCGAATTCAAGCATATTCACTATCTTGGGAGGGGGAGTTGTCAGCGGGGAACCTGATGTAATTCTGAAGGCAATAGACGCTGACATCGGGGTCATCAATGAAGGTGAAGAAACGATTGTCGAGATTCTTAACAAGCTGAGAGCAGGCGAAGACTTGAGTGAGATTAAAGGAGTTGTGGTTAGAACAAGTAGGGGTAGGATTCGTAGGAACGGTGAACGCCCTCAACGGGAAGACCTTGAAAATATACGCTGGCCGAACTATGAGATCCTGGATCTGCAGAAGAGTATCGAGAATCAGCGAGTCCTAGATTCATATTTTTTTCACGTTGCCCCTGATGATAATCCTCGGTCCCTCGATATGATCTCGAGTCGATCATGCCCCTTTAAGTGTACGTTCTGCTTTCATCCTACAGGGAAGACTTATAGGGAGCGACCTCTAGATGATTTTTTTAGGGAGCTGGAGTCTGTGAAAGAACGGTTTTCCATAAATATGATTGGGATCGTTGATGAGCTATTCTCACTCAGTAGAAGTCGCCTTCTTGAGTTCTGTAAGAGGATCAAGCCCTATAACATCGCCTGGATGGTCCAACTCCACGTGAACAGCGCGTCCGATGAAACTCTCAGGGCCATGGCTGATTCCGGGTGTGTCTATATCAGTTACGGTATTGAGAGCATGTCGCAGTCCGTTCTTGACTCGATGCAAAAGAAGTCGAAGAAAGCTCGTGTCGAAGAAGCCTTGCGCTTAACAAATCATTACAAGATAGGCATTCAGGGGAACTTGTTATTTGGCGACTCTGCTGAAACCATTGAGACGGCGAATGAATCCATGGATTGGTGGGCTCATAATCGTCGGTATCAAATTAATCTTACGCCACTAATTGTTTTCCCCGGAAGTCCTGATTATATGGCGGCTTTAAGAGATGGCTTAATTGACCAAAAGGATCGAGTTGATTACATCAAGGATATTCCTACCAATTTGAACATATCCTCGATGAATAATTTTGATATGGATATGGTTCGATTCATGGTCTATGTTTATTTTGAGAGTTTGTTACGTGTGGCAAAAGTTGTCAGGTTTGAACAAGCCTCGACATCAATCCGGGGTCCTGTTTACGACTGTGAATGGGAGTGTGCTACCTGCGGTCACCTAAACCACTATAAGAATTTCATTATCCCTCAAGATTGCAAGAATAGTATTAGAATGACCTGCCGTTCATGTAGGGAGCGGTTTGACATTTGCAATAGCCCGTACAGAGAAAGTGTATTCTCCAAAACGATACCAGGGGAGGCCTTTGCCTCCCTTCGGCAGGCTCAATTTTATTTCGATATCGGGTTATATGCCGAAGCCCATAATCTGGCCAATCAGGTGCTTGGTCAACACGAAAACTGTGTAGAGGCGAGACTCTTCCTCGCGCATTTTTATGAGACTCATGGGCCTGAGGAGCATATGGTCAGATCGTACGGAGCGGCAGTGACGTTTGATCCCTTCAGGCCTGATTTGCATTTTAATTACGCGCGTGCGTTACATCGGATAGGTTGCAACGGCGGAGCATTGCTGCACTTGGAGCAGGCTCTCGCACTACATCCTGGCTATATTCCGGCAATAGAGCTTCGTGAATCGATACAGGACCGGCACGCTTTTGACGGGTCTACTTCCGTATATTTCCGGTCGTGGTGCGACGACCCCCCTCCTCTGAGACGAGCGATCCAAAAATGTGGATCTGAGGAGATCAGCCAGGTAAATGATGTGAAGATAATTCCCCTGGTGAAAGTTGGGTAGTGGTTTGAGCCGTGTAGGTAACAGCAAGGCATACTCGTGGAGTCAGGTTTGTTCGTGCCGGTTTTCCCTGATGTCGTTTCTGCAAATCAGGGGGGTGATGCAGCTTTTCCTGTAACCTCTGGGGGCGAGGCGCCCATTTCGCGGGACTGCCCATGGAGTACCATCATTATTGATGGCCAGGCCGAGTTACGAAGCCTTGTATGAAAATACTGATTCTGGGCGGCACGGTTTTTTTGGGTAGGCACCTTACGGAGGCGTTTTTATCGCGAGGGCATGAGGTTACTCATTATAACCGTGGCCTGAGCAATACGCAGTTGTTTCCAGAAGTTGAGAAATTGCGCGGCGACCGAAATCTCAATCTATTGCCTCTGCGGGGTAGATCATGGGATGCCGTTGTTGATACCTGCGGCTATTTTCCTCGACAAGCAGTAGCAACAGCAGAAGCATTGCATCCGCATACTCCCCTCTACGCCTTCATTTCGAGTGTCAACCAGTATGCTGACCTACGTGTCAGTGGTGTTGGTGAGGATTATCCGAGTGCTTCAGCTAGCTTTCAAGCCAAGCAATCTGATCCGCCATTGACGCCGGAAACGTATGGCCCTCTCAAAGCCGCCTGTGAAGAGGCCGTCCAAAAGGTTTACGGCGATCGTGCGCTGATCGTGCGTCCCGGTTGTCTGGTGGGCCCCTATGATCAGGCGCATCGGTTCACATATTGGGTGAGGCGGGCAGCTGCGGGTGGGGCGATGCTGGTCCCCGGCTCTCCTGATCAGGTGTGGCAGATCATAGATGTTCGCGATGCAGCGGAGTGGATCGTCCGTATGCTTGAAGAAGAGCACGCAGGGATTTTCAATGTTGTGGGGCCCGAACAGCCCATATCAGCCGGTCAATTGGTGCAGCAATTGACGTCTTCCGCTGGGAGCGATGCCCGGCCAATTTGGGTGGATGCAGAATTCCTGCGCACGAGTTCAGCCGGCAAACGCTGGTTGGATCTTGCGGAATGGAGTGATCTATCCCCATCCATGGCGCACCTCTATTCGATAGACAATACACGTGCAGTTGCCACCGGTCTATGCTTTAGGCCGCTGGCTGTTACAACCCAAGATGTTCTCGCCTGGTTGGAACTGCGAGGGCCTCGTGGGGCTGATGCTCTAGATCCAGAGCGTGAGAATGATCTGTTGCGCGCCGGGACACGCTATACGATGACCGTGCCAAGCTGAACATTCACGTGATATAGACTGCTGCAATAGCACGTACTGGGTAATGCGGAGGTCTGAGGAATGCGGATATCAAGCCTCCTGTGCTGCCCAAAGACGTCGGGCGTACCCTCAAAATTGTATTCTTGGACGACACATAACCGGACTCCTCCTCACGAAGTACGCTCGGCATGTCAGGATGCCGTGTACGCTCACCGGCGTGGGCTGTCAGTGGTTTAGACTTGTGGTGTAGGCGCGGTGCTTACATGGCTAGCCTGTCCTTCTATTTTGAGGGAGTCGGACTTGATTCACTCGTGTCTGTTCCCGTGATCCTGTAATGCGGTTGGACATCTTTACGAAAATGCCGTACAGATGAGAGGTAGCCACAGGCAGGGAATTCCGTAACGGAATTATTCGCATATCCATATCTCGTACGCTACGCGTTCAAGAAAAAGGTAACTAAATGGATAAATTTGGAATTGATAGCCATAAACTCATCTATCATCCGCAACGGGTCGCGCAGTTTTTGGACGCAGACGATGATTGGGAAAAAGCAAAAGCCGTTTACCCGATTTACGTCGAGGTATCTCCGGTGGGTGCCTGCAATCACCGATGTACGTTCTGTGCCGTTGATTACATCGGTTACAAAAGCCGAATGCTTGATGTCGGGATGTTCTCGGAGCGTGTTGCGGAAATGGGGCGTTTGGGCATCAAGAGCATCATGTTTGCCGGAGAAGGTGAGCCGCTCCTGCATAGAAACATCAATGAGATCGTCAGTGCCACCAGCGGTGCCGGTATCGATATCTCATTTACGACCAACGCCACGGCTCTGAATGAGGCGTTCATCGAGCGGTCGCTTCCGCTGACTTCGTGGATCAAGACTTCGGTGAATGCGGGGACGGCAGCGAATTATGCCAAGATTCATTGCACGAAAGAGCGAGACTTTGATCGGGTGATTGCCAATCTTAAGAATGCGGTTGCCGCCAAGAGACGGGCCGGATTGCGGTGTGCGTTGGGAGCGCAAGCTGTGTTACTGCCAGAGAATGCGCATGAGATGGAACTGCTTGCGAAAATTTGCCGGGATGAAATCGGTCTTGATTATCTTGTTGTCAAACCATATTCTCAACACCTGTTCAGTGAGACGCACATGTACGAGGATATCAACTACAACAATTATCTGGAGCTGGCCGATACGCTTCGGGTTCTCAATACCGAAACCTTCCATGTGGTGTTTCGTGAAAACACGATGAAGAAATACGCTCAAGATGAGAGCGAGCGCTATACCAAATGCAATGCCACTCCGTTCTTTTGGGCCTATATCATGGCCGATGGCGCGGTGTATGGCTGTAGCGCGTATCTGCTGGACGAGCGTTTTGCGTATGGAAACATTAATGAGCGGACGTTTCAGTCGATTTGGGAAGGCCCTGAACGGAAAGCCAATTTTCATTATGTGCGGCATGAATTGAATATTAAAGACTGTCGCAAGAATTGCCGGATGGATGAGGTGAATCGATATTTATTCACGCTGCGCGAAGAGAAAATCGAGCACGTTAATTTTATTTGAGTTGATGCGACTGCGCCAGTCATACATGAGGGATAACGTCGTATGAAGTGTGTGGTTACCGGAGGGGCAGGATTCATCGGAAGTCACTTAACGGAGCTCTTGCTCCATAAGGGGCATGACGTCATCGTTGTGGACAACCTCACATCCGGTCGGATGAGCAATCTGAAAGCTGCGACCAGCAATCCAGGGTGTACCTTCGTTCAGGCGGACATTCGCGATCTCCCGTCTTTGCAACCGGCTTTTCGAGAAGTGGACTGGGTTTTTCACCTTGCGGGGCTTGCGGATATCGTCCCCTCAATCGAAATGCCGGCACAGTATTACAGCACGAACGTCACCGGCACGTTCAATGTGCTTGAGTGTGCGCGGATGTGCGGTGCAAGGCGGTTCGTCTACGCAGCCTCCTCATCAAGCTACGGTATCCCGGACACCTATCCGACGCCCGAATCATCTCCGATCAAACCGCAATATCCTTATGCATTGACGAAGTATTTGGGCGAGGAGCTGGTACTGCATTGGGCTCAGGTCTATAAACTCCCCGCGCTTTCATTGCGGCTCTTCAATGTCTACGGAACACGTTCTCGAACAAGCGGGGCCTACGGGGCCGTCTTCGGTGTATTTCTAGCACAGAAGCTAAACGGGCAGCCCTATACCGTCGTCGGCGATGGCAAGCAAACCCGTGACTTCACCTACGTGACGGACGTTGCCGGCGCGTTTCTTGCCGCGGCTGAGTCCTCGGTCACGGGTGTCGCGATGAACGTGGGCAGCGGCAATCACTACAGCGTCAATCGTTTGGTCGAACTCTTGGGAGGATCGGTCGTGCATATCCCCAAGCGTCCGGGTGAACCTGATTGCACGTTTGCATCCGTCGAAAAAATTGAAACCCTTCTGAGCTGGAAGGCGAAGGTTACGTTTGAAGCCGGAGTGGAAATGATGCTGAGGAATATCAACGACTGGAAGGATGCGCCAGTATGGGATCCTTCAAGTATCAGCCAGGCGACCCAAGCGTGGTTTCAGCACTTGGGCGTCTAAGGAGAAGAATAGTGATCCAAGAGATTGCTCTTGCTGCTCGGGTGGTTGAATTTTCCGATCTCATCACTCGTTGTGAAGTAACCCAGAGGGATGGGTCGGCTCTGTTTCTTGAAGCGGGAATGGAGGATCTTTGGCGCCGATTGAATCAACTCCGTAATGATGGGGGGCATCTCTATGTGATCGGCAATGGAGGAAGCGCCGCCGTGGCGAGCCATGCCGTCACCGACTTCTTCAACGTTGCCAAGTTGAGAGCGACAACGTTGCACGAGAGTTCTCTGATGACCTGCATGTCGAATGATTTCGGGTACGAGAACGCACTCGGGCGAATGGTCAAGCAACTGGTCAAAGCGGGTGATGTGGTGATTGCCATCAGTAGTTCGGGGAAGTCCATGAATATCAGGAATGCCGTGACGGAGGCGACCATTGCGGGAGGTTACGTTGTGACATTCAGTGGGTTTGCGCAGGACAATCCGCTCCGCTTTCTCGGTGATCTGAATCTCTGGATCAATTCGACGGATTATGGATTGGTGGAAGTCGGTCATCAGTTCTTGTTGCACAATCTCTCCGACAGGTTCGGGGCAGGTTTGGTGGGTTGATACAGTATGTCGAGCAGAAAGATCCTCAGCCTAGATGAACTCGCCGGCCAATCCCACGAATTCAGGGAGCAGGGTAAACGCGTCGTTCTCTGTCATGGCACCTTCGACCTCATGCATACCGGCCATATTCGCTATCTGCAACGCGCGAAAAAAGAAGGCGATATCCTCCTTGTGACGGTGACTGCGGATGCATACGTCAACAAAGGTCCTGGTCGTCCGATCTTTAACGAACTGCTACGGGCCGAAAATCTCGCGGCGTTAGAGTGCGTTGATTTCGTGGCGATCAACCATGCCGTGACTGCTGTCGATGCCCTGCATCAAATCCAGCCGAGCGTCTACGCCAAAGGAAGCGAGTATCGCTCTCATGGCAATGATGTGACGGGAAACATCATTCGTGAGCAGGAGGCCGTACACGCGCATGGCGGTGAAATCTTTTACACCGATGAGATCACATTTAGCTCCAGCAGTCTGCTGAACGAACATTTCGGGGTGTTCAGTCCCGATACCAAGGACTATCTTGATCGGTTTCGTGTGAAGTGGCCTGATCGTGAAATCCACCGCATGGTCGAAGTCCTTGATACGCTCAATGTATTGGTCGTCGGCGACGCCATCATCGATCAGTATCATTATGTGTCCCCATTGGGACAGACTGGGAAGGGCAACGTACTAGCCGTGCAGTATGATACCGAGGAGCAATTTGCGGGTGGCTCGATGGCGGTTGCTAACCATATTGCTCGATTTGCCAAATCGGTGACCTTGGTTGCGGGGCTGGGTGACACCCAGAGTCATGAGGAGTTCATACGAGAGAAGTTGCATCAGAACATTACACCGATTTTTTCGTATTTCAAGAATGCGCCGACGGTCACCAAAAGACGGTTTGTCGACAGTGATCTCTCAAAGCTCTTCGAGGTGTACTTTTTCCATGACGAGCCGATGTTGGAGGATTCCGGAGCGTACATTCACCAGTGGTTGACGGACCATCTTGCAAAATTTGATGTCGTTGTAGTTGCCGATTTCGGCAATGGGTTTATTTCCAACGACATGGTTCGATTGCTGTGTGCCAAGTCGCGGTTTCTTGCGGTCAATACGCAGATCAATAGTGGAAATCGGGGTTATCACGTCATCAATCGGTATCCGTCCGCAAGTTTTGCGTCGCTGAACGAGCCGGAGCTGCGGTTGGCGGCGCACAACAGGCATGATCCATTGGAGAAGGTCGCTGAATCCATCGCCGCGAATATCGGTGCAGGTCATTTGGCGATCACGCGTGGGACCAAAGGAATGATGATGTTTGACGCCAAGGAAAACGCGTTTCACAAAGTGCCGGCCCTCTCTTCCCGAGTGATTGACCGTATCGGTGCGGGGGATGCACTTCTTTCCTTAACGTCTCTCTGCCTCGGCAGAGGGTTCCCTAGCGAAGTCGCCGCCTTTGTGGGAAGCGTGGCGGCGGCGATGGATGTGCAAATCGTGTGTAATCGTGAGCCGATTGATCCTGTCGCGTTAAAAAAATACGTATCGACCTTGCTCAAATAATTGAGGAGACGGTTGCCGATGCATGACCAGACCAGGAGGAGCTTGTTCAGTGCCATGCTCCGTATCAGGCGGGTCGAGGAAGCGCTGGCGACGCGTTATGCCGAACAGATGATGCGGTGCCCGATGCACTTGTGTATCGGGCAAGAAGCCATTGCTGTTGGTGTGTGTACAGCCCTGCGCAAAGAGGATAAGGTGTTCAGCAATCATCGCGCACATGGGCACTATCTGGCCAAAGGCGGTGATCTTAATGCGATGGTGGCCGAGCTGTATGGCCGGGCGACTGGGTGCTGCGGCGGCCGAGGTGGATCCATGCACCTCATTGACCTCGCGGTTGGATTTATGGGGGCCACGCCGATTGTCGGTGGAACGGTCCCGTTAGCGGTTGGTTCCGCGTGGGCCGCCTCGCTCCAGGACACTCACGATGTCTCGGTTAGTTTTTTGGGCGATGGGTGTTTCGAAGAAGGGGTGGTGCACGAATCCCTCAATTTCGCGGCATTGCATCGGCTGCCGATCATTTTTGTCTGCGAGAACAACGACTTTTCCGTGTACACCCGCCGAAACGAACGCCAGCCCAATCGGCCCATCTATCGGATTGCCGAGGCCCATGGTATGCCTGTTGCTGTGGCGGATGGCAATGATGTAGAGACGGTCGTCTCACTGGTGAGCGCTGCAGTTGACAGTGCCCGCAGCGGGAACGGACCGCAGTTCCTGGAATTTGATGCCTACCGCTGGCGAGAACATTGCGGCCCGGATTTCGATGACCATCTCAAGTACCGCTCCGTACAGGAAATTCAAACCGGCATGAACAATTGCCCGATTGATCGGTACAAGACGATCCTCCTGCAGACGGGCATTCTCGATGAGCTGGGTTGCGCTGGGATCGAGACTCAGATTCGGGAGGAGGTATCCGCCGCATTCGACTTTGCTCTGGCGAGCAGCAAACCGACGATCAAGGATGCCTGGGAGAAGGTGTATGCGTGATGTCGCGGAGCGTCAACTGACGTTCGCTGAAGCCATACGCGAAAGCCTGGATCAGGCGATGGAGAAGGATTCGCGCGTCATCGTGATCGGCGAGGGGGTTCCTGATCCGAAAGCGATTTTCAACACGACGGCCGGGTTGCGTCAAAAGTATGGAGCGCGTCGGGTGTTCGATATGCCGCTGTCGGAAAACGGGCTTACCGGAGCCTGTATCGGTGCGGCATTATCAGGTATGCGGCCGGTCATGATTCATCAACGTATCGATTTTGCCTTGCTGGCCATGGATCAGCTCGTCAACAATGCCGCCAAATGGCACTACATGTTTGATGGAAAAGCGTCGGTTCCCATGGTGGTGCGGATGATTGTGGGACGGGGATGGGGGCAAGGGCCTCAGCATTCCCAGAGTCTGCAAGCCATGTTTGCGATGGTACCGGGGATTAAGGTTGTCATGCCGACCACGGCTTATGACGCGAAAGGCATGATGATTGCGGCGATCGAAGACGACAATCCGGTTCTGTTCATCGAACACCGATGGCTGCATCATGTTGCGGACAGTGTGCCAGACCACTATTACCGTGTTCCGATCGGCACAGCCAGGATTCTGCATGAAGGGTCCGATGTGACGGTGGCAGCATTCTCATATATGGCCTTTGAGGCGTTGATTGCGGCGAAGTCGATGTTGACGGAGATGGGCGTTGGACTGGAGGTCATCGATATGCGAACCGTGCGCCCTCTCGACGTGGAAAGCGTGCTTACGTCAGTGAGAAAAACGGGCCGGCTCATTGTTGCGGATACGGCATTTCGGACCGGGAGCATTGCCGGTGAACTGATCAGCCAGGTTGTCGAACAGTCGTTCGCATCGCTGACGGCACCACCGGTACGGATCGCCTCTCCGGATTTTCCGACTCCGACGTCTCATTTTATGGCGGAGGATTATTACCCGGGCCCTAAGACAATCGCCGATGCGGCGCTCGACCTGATGGGAAAATCGAGAGAGACGGGTGGCTACCAGCGGATGTCCGCTGCGTTTGTTCGCAAGGGCCCGCACGATGTTCCCAATCGTGAGTTCTCTGGTCCGTTTTGACCATGCCCGGCAAATCAAGAGGAGAGCCCATGGGAGGTTATGTACAGTATGCCAGTGCCGAGACGTTTCTTCCCACTCCAGACTGGGTGATACGCACTGAAGCGGAGCGTCTGTCCCGGCTGGAAAGCGCAATAGCTGCCGGTGAGGAACAGTTTCGGAGGTTGCTGGTGATTGTGGCGGCCAAGGATGATGGGCAGGTCATCGTGAGACTCAATGCGCCTCTTTCGGCCGGTGCTCGTGGAACGGTGCTGTTGGATCTTGAAGCCTACCTCAAATCGGCGGTCGATAGCGGGTTGACCGTATGGGTTGAAGCGTTGGGGGATAGGAATTCACTGCGCAATCTCCGTGGCATCGAGGTGAAAGCATGACGGCCGCTGTTCAGACCAAAGCGGGAGCACTGATTCTTGACTCGCACAAACTGTCGTATCACTACGATCGCGTTGAAGCCTGGGAGGTTGGTGAACGGATCGCTCCCGTCAGTGTCGACATGTCGCTGACTCGTGCCTGTGGCTCAATGTGTTCATTCTGTTACGCGATGATGCAGGAATCCCAGGTGCGCAGCAGCATCAGCACCCAACATGCGCTGAATCTTCTTGATGATTTCGCTGAAATCGGGATCCGAAGCGTCTCGCTCGTGTCTGACGGCGAAAGCACGTTGTCGAAAGCGTACGTACCGTTCATCCAGCACGCGGCGAGTCTCGGTATCGACGTCGGCAATGCAACGAACGCGTGGGAGTGGGGACCTGAGAAAATCGAGCAGGTTCTGCCCTCCTTGACGTGGGTGCGGTTCACTGTGGCGGCAGGTCGTCCGGAGAGTTATGCGAGCATTATGTACAAGGGACCGGAGCACACGCAGGTATTTGATCGTGCTATTGGACATATCCGCTATGCCATCGACTTAAAACGGCGGAAGAAGTTGCCGGTCACGCTCGGGATCCAGATGGTCCTGATGCCGCATTTGAAGGACGAAATCATTCCGTTCGCCCAGCTCGGGCTTGATCTTGGGGCGGATTATGCCGTCATCAAACATTGCTCGGATGATGAACAGGGCACGCTCGGGATCGACTACAGCCGGTACGAGAGTTTGCATGATCTACTGAAACAAGCCGAGGCCATGAGCAATGAGCAGACGAAGGTGATCGTCAAGTGGACGAAGATCAAGGACGGCGACAAACCCAGCTATCAGCGTTTCTATGGCCCGCAGTTCCTGCTGCAGATCAGCGGCAGCGGTCTGGTGGCGCCGTCCGGCATGTTTTTTAACGCGCGCTACTCCAAGCTGCACATCGGGAACTTTACCGAAGAGCGGTTTACAGATATCTGGAAATCGACACGTTACTGGCGCGCCATGGATTATCTGGCATCGCCGGCGTTCGATGCGCAAACGATGATGGGGACCCTGCCCATTCAGCACTATGTCAGTGTCGCATTGGATAACCACGCCAAGGGTCTTCAACGCATTCAACCTGGAACGGGGGCCAGGCCCCTTCATCATAACTTTCTTTAGCACGGATTCCAGGCGTTCGAAGCGGGACACTACCTCTCTTCACGCGTATGCCGCGGTCACCGGCCAATGGAGCGGCGTGCTGTCTATCACATAGGAGCTGCCAAGTTGGTTGCCGTAGTCACGGAGCACAGCGAGCCGACGGTGGCCATCGTTATCCCGAATTATAACGATGCGCCATACCTTCCGACATGCCTTGCCTCGGTGCTTGGTCTCGCCCTGCGACCTGATCAGATCATACTTGTTGACGATGGTTCGACCGATGAGAGTGTGGCATTGGCGGCTCGGTACCTGGATGGTGTGCCTGGAGCGCAGATTGTCGTGAATCCGGAACGTGTGGGAACAATGGGTGCCCTCAACGTTGGCCTTCAGTATGTGAGCTGTGACTACGTCCTCTTTC
The DNA here is from genome assembly GCA_019636945.1 of Nitrospira sp. Taxonomy (GTDB): domain Bacteria; phylum Nitrospirota; class Nitrospiria; order Nitrospirales; family Nitrospiraceae; genus Nitrospira_D. The sequence continues at coordinate 15,574 of JAHBWO010000016.1, forward strand.
TTGCGTCGAACGACCATCTTGATGGAGAGATATTGGCACATGCAAAAGCTGCGATAGCCAGATTAGGGCCGACGGGCTTGTGGTCGGCTATGGTTTGGTCGGCGGATGCAGAGGGTAACTACGAGCAGGTGTTCCCGTCTGCTGTCGTGGCTACGCGGGAGACGGCGCTTACGCCACAGGAATGCGTACGTTTTGCCAATAGGCTGGGAAATTGGTTCACCGGGACGACCCTGTTATTCCATCGTGCGACGCTCCAGCATATCGGGGGGTTCGATCAGGAGTACCGAGGTCTTGCGGATCTGTTTGCTGCGTTGACCATCTCGAGCCTCAAAGGCGCCATCTTCTGTCCGGCTCCCTTCGGTGTGATGCGAAGACATGATGGGGGATACTTGTGGCGAACTTTGACCGATCATGTGCACTTGGAGTCGCTGTTGCTGGGTGTGATGGACAAGGGGCCAACATTGTCTCCCGCTTTATTTACTCCCCGCTTCATCGAGCGGACATGTCGTCGGATCCGTTTCTCCGCGGTCCGCGCCCTGGATGGCGGTGCCTGGCCGAATATCGGCGGGGCCTGGGAACGGGGGGTATACGCATGGCTTGGCGGGCTCTGGCGATTCATGATGATTTCGAAACTTCGGACCGCGCTCGCATTCTTGCTGCTGCGGCCTTTTGATATCCTGCCCATGTTTTGGTACAGGCTCATCAAGTTTCGTTGGATTGTGGTGCGTGATCGATTGCGGAATCCGCAAATATCCATTGTACATGCGAAGCGGTCATTGGCGTGAGCAGGGAAACGGGATGGGTACAACAAAGTCCAGATGTATCTCTTGTGTGGGCAGCTGCAGCGTGCGGGACGCCGGTAATGTCACCGAAATATTCGAATGCGCCATGGATATCGTCCGACATGCAGTTGTGAGCGGGGTTGTTACGGTCGATGGACAATTAGATCGTTCCAGTGTGATCGCGTTGTCCCGGTGACCGTCTAGTTGCTTTGCCAATACCGTCGGTCTAGCAGTTCTTCGGCGATACCTCTTCCGGTTCTTGAGTAAGTATTGTTCCGTCAAGGCCTTTCGAAGGTGTGCTCCTAGGTTTCGCCTAAATGTGAGACTTGGGAAGGACTTAAGGTATTTCGATGGAGGGTGTGTATGCTGATGAAGGCAATTCTGGACCGCAGTTCTGACGCAGCTCCGTACGTTTCCGTTCCCGTTGAGCGGTCTTCTATGTCCGATGCCGTATCACTCATTATCGTGAACTACAATTCCGGTCGTTACCTTCAATCTTGTGTTGCGTCTGTGCTGCATCAGGTCAATGAAGTGGTCGTTGTCGACAACGCCTCAACCGATGGAAGCATGGAAAAGCTTGAGGCGATATTTGAATGTGACCAGAAGTTGCAGGTTGTGCGTAATCGGGAGAATCGTGGATTCGCGGCTGCCTGTAACCAAGGATTGGAGATGTCCTCTGGAAGATATCTGTTTTTTCTCAACCCCGACTGTGTGTTGGCGCCGGAGACCGTTAAGCGTTTGCTCGAGGCACTTGCGGGTTACGCTGATGTGGGCATGGTTGGTGGACTCCTCGTCAACCCCGATGGCACTGAACAAGCCGGCGGGCGACGGGCTGTCCCAACGCCTTGGCGGTCTCTTGTGCGGGCATGTGGTTTATCGCGCCTTGGAGCTCGATGGCCACGCTTGTTTCTTGATTTTCATCTGCATAAGCAACCGTTGCCGATGCACCCTATTGAGGTTGAGGCAATATCAGGTGCCTGTATGCTAGTTCGTCGTGAAGCGATGCGAGATGTCGGAGCCTGGGATGCAGGTTATTTTCTGCACTGTGAAGATCTTGATTTGTGTATGGCGTTGCGGCGCAAAGGGTGGAAAATTATGTTTGTGCCCGATGCGAGAGTCATACATGATCGAGGGGTATGCAGCCGTTCTCGTCCTATATTCGTGGAATGGCATAAGCACCGTGGGATGATGCGGTTTTATCGCAAGTTTTTTCAGCATCAGTACCCAGGCCCATTGATGTGGCTGGTGGCGTTCGGCATCTGGTTGCGATTTGGTTGCATCGCATCATACCACTCCGCATTGCTCACACTGCGGTATCTCGGGTTTCGGCGTGGATGAGTCGTCGACGACCGGTGTTCTTGGCGCGAGCAGCTTTGTCGGCGAATGCGTGATTCGGCGGCTGAGGGAAAGTGGCCGCCAGATCGTTGCCTTCTCCAGGTCTGCACATGCGGGCAACGCTGAATCAACGGTGACGTGGTTGCAGCTCCTGCCTTCTGTAGCCGTCTCCCCCCAAGTCCCTCACATCACGGAGTGGGTATGTGTCGCCCCGATTTGGGTACTGTCTCAGTATTTCTCGATGATGGAGGCCAGTGATGCTCGTCGGGTCGTGGTCCTGTCGTCGACGAGTCTTTTTGCAAAAAAGGACTCACCAGATCCGGATGAACAGGCGCTTGTGTGTGGACTGCATGCCGGTGAGCAGGCTCTGCGTACGTGGGCAGAGACTCAGGGAGTTGAGTGGGTGATTTTGCGCCCGACGTTGATCTACGGATACGGCCGGGACAAGAATGTCACGGAGATTCTTCGCTTTGTCCGTCGATGGGGAGGGTTCCCCTTATTGGGCCGGGCTGACGGCTTGCGTCAGCCGGTGCATGCGGAGGATGTTGCCATGGCATGCGTGTCAGCCCTTACGGTGCCTGCGGCTGGGAACCGGGCGTATAATCTCTCAGGCGGCGAAACGTTGTCCTACAGGGAGATGGTCTGCCGAATCTTTGCCGCGATTGGTAAACGCCCGCAGGCCGTAACCATTCCCCGATGGCTCTTTCGTCTGGCGGTGGCGGCACTTCGTCGGCTGCCGCGATATCGCAATTGGACGACGGAAATGGCCGAACGCATGAACCGTGACTTGGTATTTGATCATGGCGATGCCGCACGAGACCTAGGTTTCTCACCCAGGCCTTTTCATCTTTCACAGGGAGACATGCCGACGTGATTATTCCAGCTGAGGTCCGGGTCGGAGTTGTTCGCAGGTGTGAGGCCCAAGCCTCCGAACGAGGCTTGTGTCACGCAGGATCGGTGGGCCGTGTTTTTGTTTTGCAATGCTCTGCCTGTCGGGTATGATAGGTTCAGTAGAAGTCCACCTAAGCAGGCCTCTTAGACTTGGCGAGTAAACCTACAACAGGCAAGTCTTCAAGTCGGCGGCCGTCTCCCGCCGTCCTCAGAGGGATTCGTCTTTTTGCCACCGATGTGGACGGGGTCCTCACCGATGCCGGTATGTACTATTCCGAATCGGGTGACGAATGGAAAAAGTTTAACACCCGAGATGGGATGGGGATCAAGCTGCTGCAGAGAGCCGGACTCATCACGGCCATCGTGACGCAGGAACGAACTCGGCTCGTGGCGAGGCGGGCGGAAAAACTCGCCATTCCAGAGCTTCACCAAGGCGTGATGGACAAGTTGTCGGTTATTCGAGACATGGCTGAGCGGTATGGGATCTCGCTCAGGCACATCGCGTACGTTGGAGATGATGTCAACGACCTTGAAGCGTTGAAGGCGGTGGGTTTTTCTGCGACCCCCGCAGACGGTCTGCCTCAAGTCCGAAAGGTCGTTGACTATATCTGTCGGTTGAAGGGGGGCGAGGGTGCGGTTAGAGAGCTTGTGGAAATGATTCTGTTGGCGCAGGGGCAGGTTGCAAGTTTCAAGTCCCACGTTTCAAGTTCAGGAAACCGTTCATAGGGTAGGAGATTATGCTGGATGACTTCTCTTAAGCCTCAAACCTCAAACCTCAAGCTGTCCAACCATCTCTATCCGGTCATTATGGCCGGAGGCAGCGGGACCCGGTTTTGGCCCTTGAGCCGACATCTGTTTCCGAAGCAGCTGTTGCGGATCGGCGGTGAGCATACCTTGATCCAACAAACCATGCAGCGTGTGCTTGGCTGTGCTCCGGCAGCCAACGTCTTGATTTCGACCAACGCGGCACAGGCCGATCTCATTCGTGTGCAACTGGCCGATTGGAAAGAGGATCTTGCTGATGGGTTTGTGCTGGAACCGGAAGGCCGGAATACGGCTCCCGCCATTGCCTTGGCTGCGCTGGAAGCGCAGCGGCGCGATCCTGAGGCGATGATGCTGGTTGTCCCTGCCGATCACGTGGTCACCGGTCAGCGAGATTTCGAAGCAGCGGTTCAACTGGCCTGTCAATTGGCAGCAGCGGGTTCCTTGGTGACCTTCGGAATTAAGCCGATTCGCCCGGAAACTGGTTATGGCTACATCAAGCCCAACAACAAGGTTGTGCTGGGGAAACGTGGGAGGTTGCGGGGCTTCTCGGTTCACAAATTTGTGGAAAAGCCTAACCTTGCCAAGGCGATGCAGTATCTCAAATCCGGCAACTACTATTGGAACAGCGGAATGTTCATCTGGCGGGCCGCGACGATTTTGGAAGAGATTCGTCGTCACCAGCCTGCCATTGCCAGAGCGATGGTTCGAATCCAAGAACTTCAGGTGAATCAGGCACCGAAGTCGGCCATTGAAGACCTCTATCGAGCCATCAAACCAGTCTCCATCGACAATGGTGTGATGGAACGTTCGCCGAAGGCGGCTGTGATTCCGGTGGCGTTCAAATGGTCGGATGTCGGGAGTTGGGGAAGTTTGGATGAAGTGGCCTCGAGCGATAAGGCCGGGAATGTGACGACGGGGCGAGTGGTCGACATAGAGAGTCGCCGTTCGATTGTCTATGCCGACAGGCGGGTTGTGGCGACGATTGGATTGCAGGATATGGTCGTGGTCGATACACCGGACGCGACCTTGGTCTGTCCGAAATCAAGGGCGCAGGATGTAAAAAAGGTCGTCGACATCCTGAAGCAACAAAAAGCGCCGGAGCATTTGGAACACTTGACCGTTCAGCGGCCATGGGGCTCCTACACCGTGTTGGAAGAGGGGCCGGGATTCAAAGTGAAACGGGTGACCGTCAACCCAGGCGGGCGCCTCTCACTTCAAATGCATCATCAACGGAGTGAACATTGGGTGGTGATTGCCGGTACCGCACGAGTGACCAGGGGAGAAGAAATTTTTGACTTGCGCGTTGGGCAGAGTACGGCCATCCCGGTGAAGACACGGCATCGCCTGGAAAATCCAGGGCGTGAGACCGTGCATATCATCGAGGTGCAAAACGGCCCGTACCTTGGAGAAGATGATATCGTTCGCTTCAAGGATGATTACGGAAGGAGCGTGAAGCGTGAAGCGTGAAGCGTCGATCGGGATGACCAAGACGGAGATTTCTTCCCGCGTTTCACGAATAACGCTTTACGAATAACGAACCTATGGGTCTATTTCGTGAGTATGATCTTCGAGGTATCGTCGGCACCGAGCTGACGGAGGAGTTGGCTGAGCGAGTGGGGCTTGCCTACGCCACCTATGCAAACAAACACGGAGTCAAGACGGTCAGCGTAGGTCGTGATGGCCGTCTCAGTTCTCCCGCGTTACATCAGGCGCTGCTCAAGGGGCTGTTAGCCGGCGGGATGGACGTGATCGATATCGGGATCTGCTCCTCTCCGTTGGTGTATTTCTCGTTATTTACCCTTCCGGTCGGCGGTGGCATCATGATCACTGGCAGTCACAATGCGGCGGAGTACAATGGGTTTAAGATCTGTCTCGGGAAAACGGCGATTCATGGAGATGACATTCAAGAATTGCGGCGTGTGATGGAAGCGGGCGTCTTCGCATCAGGGCATGGGCGACTCTCCGAGTATCCGATCATCCCTGACTATTTGGCGTACATCAAGAAAAGCTTTCCTCATGTCAAGGCTAAACAGTTGCATGTCGTGATTGATTGCGGGAACGGCGCTGCATCCCTTGTTGCCAAACAAGCGCTTGAATTGCTGGGGTGCAAGGTCACGGGATTGTATTGCGACTTGGACGGGCGTTTCCCCAACCATCATCCGGATCCTACGGTGTTGGAGAACCTGTCTGACTTGATGCAAGCAGTGAAGGAGCATCGAGCTGATGTCGGAATCGGCTATGATGGAGATGCAGACCGAATCGGGGCAGTGGATGAGCAGGGGCAGGTGCTCTGGGGAGATCGTCTCCTGGTGGTGTACGCTCGAGATATTCTGGCCGAGAAGCCGGGGAGTACGATCATCTCGGAGGTTAAAGCGTCCCAATGCCTCTACGATGACGTTGCCAAGCGTGGTGGACGTGCCGTGATGTGGAAGACCGGACATTCCTTGATCAAAACAAAAATGAAAGAAGAGGCGGCAGTGTTGGCCGGGGAAATGTCCGGGCACATGTTTTTTGCAGATCGGTATTTCGGGTATGACGATGCTGTGTATGCGTCCTGTCGGCTCGTGGAAATCTTGGCAAAAGCTCAGCAGCCGCTGTCGGCGTTAGTGTCGGATCTGCCCCAGTCCGTCGTCACGCCTGAGATACGAGTGGATCTTACAGATACCGCCAAGTTTGAGGTAGTCGAGCGGGTTCGCAAGAGGTTCACGGAATATCTGAAGACCGAACAGGGCCTTGGCCCGAAGAAGCTGGCACTGAGAAATCTGATCACGATCGACGGAGTCCGTGCCATATTCGATGATGGATGGGGCCTTATCAGGGCGTCCAATACTCAACCGGCTTTAGTGCTGAGATTTGAAGCGACCTCTTCCGACCAACTCAATGCGATTCGAGCGCTGATTGAGGAAGAGCTGAGGGAGGCCAAACGAGCGCTCGCGTGCTAGCATCCGTCGCCACGTGGATTGGTCTTGCTCGCCTCCGTGCCAGCATCGGTCGTCCTGCCGCCATAGGGACTGTTGCGTTGACCCTCCTGGTTCCCCTTGGAACAAACACCGCTGAAGGAGTGGGCGAAACAACCCGTCCCTTCACGGTCGGAGAACGGCTGACCTACGAAGTGTCCTGGCTCAACCTGACTGCTGCCATCGCCGTGATGGAAGTGGCTCCTACGGAGGGGAGAGGAGGGACCGCTTCCCTCGCCAGGCTGATCGGGACGGCGCAGTCTACACCGATCATCACGAAGTTCTTTCCGGTTGATAATCGAGTGGAGTCGGAACTGGATCTAGAGACGCTCACGCCGGAACATCTGACCTTTCGGCGGCGCGAAGGAAAAAAGAAAGAGGATATCGAATACACGTTCCACCAGAAGGAAGGGACGGTCACTGCCGTGAGAGGAGGGATGACCGAGTCCGTATCCATTCCAGCCGGGACCCACGACATCATATCCTGCCTGTACTACACCCGCGCGGTCTTGCCACCCAAGCCGGGAGCCTCACTCAAGATGAATGTGTATCATGATAAGAAAAACCGCCCAGTGGAAGTCCGGGTCGAAGGAATCGAGACTCTGGAAGGAGGCTGGGGGAAAGCGGAGACGGTCCGAGTGCGGGTGATCATGCCGTTCCATGGTCTTTTCATGAATAAAGGGGATATTCATGTCTGGGTCACCAATGATGAGCGAAAGACCCCAGTCCGCATGAAAGCGAAAGTCGTACTTGGTGCCATTGTCGCTGACCTCGTTGATGGTTGGTCGGGAGTCAGTAGTGTGAAGCCGGGGTTTTGAACAGGAGGTTGTTGTCCACGCAGGATAAACCCGTTATACTGAGCCGCAGCATGAGACAATTTCCCACCACATTAAGCCAGTTTATCATTCGGAGTCAGGCGTCCTATCCGGGTGCAACTGGAGAGTTTTCCAGTTTGTTGACCCAAATTGGCCTGGTCGGCAAGCTCATTTCCCACGATCTTCGGCGTGCAGGGTTGATCAATATTCTCGGGACGACCGGGGAGACCAATGTCCAGGGAGAGACCGTTAAGAAGCTGGATGCCATCGCGAACGATGACTTTGTCAGAGTTTTCCAAGCCAGCGAGCATGTTTGTGCCCTGGCTTCGGAAGAAATGGAAAAGCCGATCTTGCTGCCGAATAATTGGCCAAATGGCAAGTACATGCTGCTCTTCGATCCGCTGGACGGCTCATCCAATACGGACAATAACATGCCGCTCGGGGCCATTTTTTCCGTGCTCAAGTATGGGCGAACGGATCGATTGCCGACAGAAGCGGATTTGATCCGCCGAGGGACCGAACAAGTCGCGGCCGGGTATCTCCTGTATGGATCGAGCACGATGTTGGTGTACACCGTCGGGCAAGGCGTCTATGGGTTCACGCTTGATCCTGACATCGGAGAGTATTTGTTATCGCACGAGCGGATGAGGATTCCTGAAAAAGGCAAGGTCTATGCCGCCAATGAAGGGAATTATAATAAGTGGTCTGATGGAATAAGGAAGTACTTCGATTCGCTTAAGGTCACTGATAAGGCGACGGGGCGCCCCTATAGTGCGAGGTATTCCGGCTGCCTGGTGGCGGATGTGCATCGATTGTTGCTTGGAGGAGGTATCTATCTCTATCCAGGGGAAGTCGACAAGCCGGAAGGAAAGCTGCGGCTGCTGTATGAAGCAAACCCGTTGGCGTTTGTGATTGAGCAAGCTGGAGGAAAGGCCTCAACGGGCACGACGAAAATTCTAGATGTGGAAGCCAAGAAGTTACATCAGCGTGTACCGTTGATTATCGGGAGTCGTCTCGATGTCGAGCAGGCTGAGGCGTACATTCAAGGGACAGCATAGCCACGCATCGTGTTGACATGTGGGAGTAGTCTGGAGGGAATTATGGGAGATCGGGTACAAGAGATTCTCAGTTGGTATGGTAGCGACAATGCCGGGACAAAGACGAATATTGCCCGCATGCTGCGTTCCGGGAAATTGGCTGGGACCGGCAAGTTGGTCATTCTCCCGGTTGATCAGGGATTCGAGCATGGTCCGGCTCGGAGTTTTGCGCCGAATCCATCCGGGTACAACCCACATTATCACTTTCAGCTTGCCATTGATGCCGGATGCAATGCTTATGCGGCACCGCTCGGGTTTTTAGAAGCAGGAGCTAGTGAGTTTGCGGGGCAGATTCCTCTCATTCTCAAGCTCAATAATCATGATGTCTTGCATGATGACAAGGATCCGCTGCCGTCAGTCACAGGCAGTGTGAACGATGCCTTGCGATTAGGGTGTTCGGCTGTCGGGTTCACGATTTATCCTGGGTCCGCCCATTGCAACGCGATGTATGAACAGCTGCAGGCCATTGCTGAGGAGGCAAAGGCCAGTGGGCTGGCCGTCGTGGTGTGGTCCTATCCTCGAGGATCTGCTCTGAGTAAGGAAGGTGAGACCGCGATGGATGTCGTGGCCTATGCGGCACAGATCGCGGCACAATTGGGCGCACACATTATTAAGGTGAAGTTGCCGACCGCGCACTTGGAACAGGCTGCCGCAAAGAAAGTGTACGAGTCCACGCAGATTCCGATTAAGACGTTGGCAGAACGAGTCAAACATGTGGTCCAGAGTTCATTCGACGGACGGCGGATCGTCATCTTTTCCGGCGGAGCGAAGAGCGAAGATAAGAATGTGTTTGAGGAAGCTCGTGGGATTCGGGATGGGGGAGGGTTTGGCAGCATTATCGGAAGGAATTCCTTCCAGAGGCCGAAGGCGGAGGCCATCAAGTTTCTCCAGACGATCATGGGGATTTATAGCGGCGCGATTCAGTGAGCGCTCCTACGGTCATGGATAAAAGCGAATGCATACTATGAATCAATTCGAGTCGAGTCCGAAGCCCCCACAAGGGAAGAAAAACTGGGTTGTCACAGCGGCTTTGCTGACGGCTGGAATAATCATCGGATTTGTCGTGGCCTCGGACCTTGGGTGGTTGTCGAATGGCCATGCTGTGCCAGATGCATCGTCTGTTGCACCACCGTCGCCTCCTCCTGTCGTCAGACCAGTCTCGACGGCTCCGCAGCCCATCCTGGGCGGGGGAAACCAAACATTCGTCGATATTGCGAGGTCGGTGAAGCCGGCGGTGGTGAATATCTATGCGACCAAGAGCGGCCGTGGGGAAGGTTCAGGTGCGACTCCCTTCGACGATCCGCTGTTTCGAAAGTTTTTTGGTGACGAGTTTTTTCGAAAGTTCGAACATCCCAAGGAAAAGAAAGAACGAGGATTGGGGTCGGGCGTGATTGTGGAATCGAGCGGGTTGATCATTACCAATAATCATGTCGTCGGCAAGGCGGATGAGATCCGCGTGACCCTGTCGGACAAGCGTGAGTTCAAAGCGAAGTTGATCGGCACCGACCCCAAGACGGATGTGGCGGTCGTGAAGATCGAAGCTACGGGGCTTCCGAGCGTGCCATGGGCCGATTCGGATAAGTTGGAAGTGGGAGAGTTTGTTCTGGCTGTCGGTAATCCGTTCGGACTGACGCAGACTGTCACCTTGGGGATAGTCAGTGCACTTGGGCGAGCAGCCGGTATTGCTGAGTATGAAGATTTTATCCAAACCGATGCTGCCATTAATCCAGGCAACTCCGGAGGAGCCTTGGTTAACGTCCGGGGTGAACTGGTAGGGATCAACACCGCGATATTCAGTCAGAGCGGTGGCAATATGGGGATCGGATTTGCCGTGCCGAGCAATATGGCGCAGTCGATTATGGGGCAACTGGTCCAGACCGGAAAAGTCGTGCGTGGGTGGTTGGGGGTTTCGATTCAGGAATTGACGCCGGAATTGGCGTCACAGTTTGGCATCACTGAAACAAAGGGTGTGCTCGTCAGCGATGTCATGGATGATAGCCCGGCCAAGAAGGCCGGCTTCGAGCGAGCCGATGTGATCGTTGAGTATGACGGGAAACCGATGGATTCTCCGACGCATCTGCGTAATGCCGTCGCACAGACGCCGGTTGGGAAAAAGGTGGTCGTCAAGATTATCAGGGACAAGAAGGCCAAGACCATCGATCTCACCATTGTCGAGCAACCCAAGTCGATGACGCAAAGCGGTGAGGAAGACGGGGGGGACTCAGCGACGCCGATCGGGATCTTGTCCAGTCTTGATGTGCGTGACCTGAACGAAGAGTTGACAAGTCGCTATGGATTGAAGTCCGGCGAGCGCGGTGTCGTGATCGTACGGGTCAAGGTCGGTAGTACTGCTGAGGAGATGGGGGTTCGTGAAGGTGATATCGTGCTCGAGGTCAATCGCCAAGCAGTTACTTCGGTGAAAGTATTTGAACGGATTGCCAACAAGCTGCCGAAGGATCAGGCGGTGTTGCTTTTGCTCAAACGGCAGGGACGGACGATTTATCTGACGCTTCGTCCATGAGACAGTTGGGAAGTGGAAAGGTTAGAAGGTTAAACAGTTCCCATCTGGACTTTCGAACTCGTGAATTTTCTAGCTGGTTGCCGATGGTGACCATCGAGTTGTCCGCAATCAAGAGAACCATCTGTTGAGCCTCGTTTTGTGAATACTTGTACTGTGGCCGTCGTCCCTGCCGCCGGACGAGGTCTTCGCATGGGTGGCGCCGTTCCCAAGCAGTTTTTGGAGTTGGGCGGTGAGCCGTTGGTCGTGCATTCGCTTCGAGTTCTTCAGCGCTCTCCCGTCATCGACCAGATCATCTTGGCTGTACCGCAGGCTGATCTCGATTATTGCCTCAATGATCTTGCTGTCCGATTTGGATTTTCAAAAATCAGACGGGTAGTGGCAGGAGGAAACGAACGCCAGGATTCAGTTCGGCATGCCCTAGAACATGTGCCGGAGGAGGCACAGATTGTTGTCGTGCACGATGCGGTACGTCCGTTTCTGACGGAGCAGATGGTGGCTGATGTGGTTGAGGCTGCAGGCCGAGAGGGAGGGGCGATCATCGCGCTGCCGATGCGTGATACCGTCAAGCAGGTTGGAACGGACCATCGGATCGAACGAACCGTTGATCGGCAACCGCTTTGGCTGGCTCAAACACCACAGGCGTTTCGACGGGAGCCATTGTTGAACGTCCATCGCAAAGCTCATGCGGAAGGAGTGCATGCAACTGATGACGCATTTTTATTCGAGTGGGCTGGGCATTCGGTCGTGGTGGTGGAAGGGAGCGGAGAGAATATCAAGGTGACAAGGCCTGAAGACATGGTGATTGGCGAGGCGATTTTGGCGTCGAGGAAAGCAAACACAAATGCGTGAAAGTTAACAGGTGGAAAGTGCTTTGGGAATGCATGTGTATGAATTCCAACTTTACAACGTGTCCCTTTCGAACTTTTTAACTGTTGATGAGTGAGCTGTGACCACTGGGAAAAGGAAAAGCATGCGTATCGGGTATGGGTATGATGTCCATCCGTTGGGGCCGGGGCGTAAACTGATTCTTGGCGGAATCGAGATCCCGCACAGTAAGGGATTACTTGGCCACTCTGACTCTGATGTACTGGTTCATGCTGTCTGTGACGCCTTATTGGGAGCAATGGGAGAGGGAGATCTGGGGCGGCATTACCCCAGTTCAGATCCCAAGTACAAAGGCATCTCGAGCCTCAAGTTATTGGAAGATGTCATGTCGAAGCTGAATGTGAAAGGCTATCGAGTAGGTAATATTGATACTGTGATTGTGGCTCAAGCGCCCAGGCTTGGTCCGTACCTCTCGGCCATGCAGAAGACCATCGCAGCAACGGCCGGTATTACTCCTGAATTAGTGAATGTCAAGGTTAAGAGCGGAGAAGGGTTAGACGCCGTGGGACATGAAGAAGGGATGATCGCCCACGCCGTCTGTTTGATTGAGCCAGTTTAACGTCTAGGGTATATCGCTGATGTTGGCGCACATCAAGCAAGACCTCCAAGCCGTTTTCGATCGAGATCCGGCTGCGACCAGCAAACTGGAGGTCATTCTCACGTACGCAGGTTTTCATGCGTTGCTTGCGTATCGTATTTCTCATCGGCTGAAGTCGATGGGAGTGCCCTTTTTCCCGCGAGCGATTTCTCAGCTGGCCCGTTGGCTCACCGGTGTGGAGATCCATCCGTCAGCCAAGATCGGGACGGGGTTTTTCATCGACCATGGCATGGGGGTGGTGATCGGAGAGACTGCTGAGATTGGCGACTACGTGACCCTTTTTCAAGGCGTGACGTTAGGAGGAACTGGGAAAGAGCGTGGTAAGCGGCATCCGACGCTCGGGAATCACGTGGTGGTAGGCGCCGGGGCAAAAATTCTCGGTGGGATTACGATTGGCGACAATGTGAAGATCGGGGCTAATTCTGTCGTATTGAAGAATGTCGCGGCCAATTCCACGGTGATCGGTGTTCCTGGCCGCGTCATCAAATCCAAGGGTGAGCGTCTGCCTGATGCCACGATGGATCAAGTCGATTTGCCTGATCCCATCAGTGACCGCTTCCTAGCGCTTGAACAGGAACTGATTGAGCTTCGGAAGAAACTCGAAAATCGCGATGAGCCGAACCGTCATTAGTCGTTCGCATTGCCCATCAGCCTGCTGACGAAGTCAGTTCGGCGCAGCATCATGCCGCGCCGGAGTAACACGGTCATGCAGACAGACAGTCACTCATAAACTTCTTCCGCTCATCACCCTTCAGCTGCTTTTCACCCGCCTCTTTATTACACGCCTTCATTTTATTCTGCTGAGTGTCCTTGCCGCCTCCACCTTTCCCCGATTTGGCGGAAAGGCATTCCTTCATAAACGCTTTCCGCTCATCGCCTTTCCCTTCACCAAATCCTTTCGCATTTGCCTGTTCATTGCAGGCTTTCATCTTATTCTGTTGCTCAGGTGCGGCCACTGCGAATGGTGTGACGCCGAGGCTGAGCGCGAAAAACGTCAATGTGATGGCGCGTAGAACTCGCTGCATGTTGAGGCTCCTTTAATAAGAGGTGAAGTGACCGACTGGGTTGCATCATAACAGATAAATACGTACGTGTCATAGGCTAGAACGCTGTCGCGTGAGGCGTGAAACTTTGAGTTGGTGGCTCACGAACAGTAGACGGAGCCTGGTCCCTCGTGATGACGAGATGAATTGGTATTGTGGAGAAGGGGTGACGGGTGATTTCTTCTTGGGAAAAGGATATGCTGTACACTAAAAAGGCACACCACCGTACTATCCACACAGTCTGAATTTGGATTGCTTCGACGGGAAGAGGAAAGGTCGGCTATGAGTTCAACCCCAAGTGTCACGCCAGCGCATCAGTTCCGGAAACTCCTCTTGTCGGACCAGCTGGAATTCATCTGTGAAGCGCATAACGGCCTCAGCGCAAAGATCGTTCAAGAAGCAGGTTTCAAAGGTATCTGGGCCAGTGGGCTCTCCATCTCGGCGCAATTTGGAGTTCGGGATAACAATGAGGCCAGTTGGACTCAGGTGTTGGACAATTTGGAGTTCATGTCCGATGCGACCACGATTCCGATCCTGCTCGATGGTGATACGGGATACGGCAATTTCAATAACATGCAGCGGCTGGTCCGCAAGCTGGAGCAACGGCGTATTGCTGCCGTATGTATCGAGGACAAGTTGTTCCCCAAGACAAACAGTTTTATCAAAGGGGATGCCCAGCCAATGGCGGACATGCAAGAGTTCTGCGGCAAGATCAAGGCGGGTAAGGACGCACAGACCGATCCGGACTTTAGCATTATCGCCCGAGTGGAAGCCTTCATTTGCGGGTGGGGATTGGCGGAAGCGCTGCGCCGGGCCGAGGCCTATCGCCAAGCGGGCGCAGATGGCATTCTCATTCATAGCGCGCTGTCGGTGCCGGATGAGATTCTTTCATTCAAGCAGGAGTGGGGAAATCGGTGCCCCGTCGTGATTGTGCCGACGAAGTATTATGCGACCCCGACTGAGGTGTTTCGGCAGCATGGCTTTGCGATCGTCATTTGGGCCAATCACCTGTTGCGTTCTGCCGTGGCTGCTATGCAGAAAACTGCGCGGACGTTGAAGGAGCAGCAACACCTGCTCTCCATCGAAGACAAGGTTGCCCCGGTCTCAGAAATCTTCAGGCTGCAAAATGCCGCAGAACTGCAAGATGCAGAAGATCGGTATCTCCCCCGAGGTGCCGAAGATACCTCCGCCATCGTATTGGCGGCTTCTCGTGGCGAGGAACTTCGTGAGCTGACCGAGCATCAGCCGAAGACGATGGTGAAGATTCAAGGGACGCCGATCCTTGCTCATATTGTGGATGCGTACAACGCGGTGGGGATCAAGGATATTACGGTTGTCCGTGGCTATAAGAAGGAGGCGGTGACGTTGCCCAATCTCACCTATCTCGATAACAATGACTTTGCCGAGACTGGCGAGTTGGATTCTCTGCATAAAGCGTTAGTCGCACGTAAAGGCCTGACGAGGGATCTGATCATTTCGTATGGCGACGTGCTGTTTAATAAGTATATTCCGCAGGCCTTGTGCCAGGAAAATGAGGACTTTGTGGTCTTCGTCGACAGCGACTGGCAGAGCCAGGGCAGTTACGATCGTTTGGGGGGCTTTGCCGAATGCTCGCTGCCGAACTCGAAGAAGGCCTTTAATACGAAAATCTATCTCAAGCAGTTAGGGAATATGGTGTCAAGAGGACACACCCATGGGGTCTGGATGGGGTTTCTGAAGGTGTCTCCTACTGGAAGTGCCAAGCTTCAGACGATCCTCACGACGATGATGGCCGACCCTGCCAATCGAAAAGCCGGGATCCCTCACCTCCTACAGGAACTACTGAATCGGCAAGAACCAATTCGCGTGTTGTATACCGTGGGGCATTGGCTCGATATCAATAGTCTCGATGATGTGATTCAGGCAGGGAACTTCTGATCGGCCATGCATGCGTTGCTCCGCCCGCAGTGTTTTCCGGTTCACACGTCACTATTGCTCACTTAAATTTGCCTTGCGATAACATTTCTGAACGATCGTTCGACATGGAGAATCGTGCATGCTGAGTCCACAAGAATTTGTTGATTGCCTGAAGGAGAATGGCGTTGAGCTTTTCACGGGAGTGCCGGATTCCCTCCTCAAGGAACTCTGTTCCTGCATGGCTCATACGAGTCGGCCGGGAGAGCATATCATCGCTGCTAATGAAGGTGGAGCCGTGGCTCTGGCGATTGGATATCACCTCGCGACACGGAAAATCCCGCTCGTCTACTTGCAAAACTCGGGGTTGGGCAACGTCGTCAATCCGCTTCTATCACTGGTTGATGAGGATGTCTATTCTGTTCCGATGCTCCTTGTTATTGGGTGGCGCGGTGAGCCAGGGGTGCACGATGAACCTCAACATAAGAAGCAAGGACGAGTGATGGTTCCTATGCTTGAGGCCATGGAGATTCCCTATTCCGTGCTGGGCACTGATGTCGATCACGCAGAGCCTATCGTGAAGGATGCGGTGGCACAGGTCCGAAAGACTGGCGGCCCCTTCGCGTTGGTGATCAAGAAAGGTGCCTTTGCTGCGTATGCGGCACCTGCGCTCCAACAGACGGACTTTCCACTGTCTCGCGAAGAGGCCATTCAGCAGGTGATCGATGTTCTGGAAGAGCGAGACGTGGTTGTTTCAACTACTGGCATGCCGTCTCGGGAAGTGTATGAGTACCGGACCAAGAGGGGTGTTGGCCATCAGCGGGATTTCCTGACGGTGGGGGGGATGGGGCACGCCTCTCAAATTGCACTTGGTATTGCACTCCAAAAACCAGAACGCTCTGTGTACTGTCTCGATGGAGATGGCGCGCTCCTGATGCATATGGGAGGGGTGGCGCTGGTAGGAACACTGAAGCCGAGCAATTATAAGCATATTGTGTTGAACAATGGGGCCCATGATTCGGTGGGGGGGCAACCGACTGTTGCGCTGGGCATCGATGTCTTGGGTATCGCGCGCGCGGCTGGGTACGCACGAGTGGCCAGAGCTCGGACAGAATCTGAGTTGAGGTCGTGCCTTCAGGAGATCAAAGAATTTCCGGGTCCAAGCCTCTTGGAGATCCAGGTTCGGTGTGGGGCGCGGAAAGATTTGGGGCGTCCAGAAACAACTCCCATCCAGAACAAGAACGCTTTTATGGATTTCCTGCATACTGCTGGGTAGGTAATCCAAAAGTGTAGGCGAGGAGTGTAATACTCTGCCGGAGGTGCAGATTTGAGATGACCCTAACCCAAAATTTCTTGGAGCGTCTCTCTGCCGAAGATGATTTTACGGTAAGGTGTAATCGTTCTTTTCCTCGGATGGCTTCTTCGTCCTCTGTCCACAGATTTGTACGGTCTGTGTCAAAACTGTCTCAATCATAATCCACTCGCACGAGAAACAGTCCCTGCGGTGGAGCTGTTTTCCCTGCAGCAGAACGGTCACGGGCTTTCAGGATGGTTGTCAGACTGTCGGGTGATCGCTTGCCTAGGCCGACTTCCAGAAGAGTGCCGACAATCGAGCGGATCATCTGCTTGAGGAATCGGTCGGCATAAAATGCAATCTTCAGCTGATCGCCTTCACGGAGCAGCGTGAATCGATGGAGATGGCAGATGGGATCATCGTTGTCCGTGGGCTGGGTCTGGAAAGAGGAAAAGTCATGTGACCCGATCAAGCTGATTCCGGCGGTACTCATCGCTGTGTCGTTAAGCGTTCGATGAACATGCCAGCAATAGTTTCGCTCAACGGCTGCCCGTTCGGGTCGATTGAGAATGCGGTATTCATACAACTTACCTTTGGCCGAATGCCTTGCATGGAATGAGTCCGGCATGAGCTCAACCGATCTGACCACGATGTTTTCTGGAAGGTGCGCATTCAAGGCTCTCGTCCATTCGCGTGGAGTCATATCGCGATTAATGCGGAAGCTGGCAACCTGGCCCAGGGCATGCACTCCAGAATCCGTCCGTCCGGCACCGATGACCGGCACGGTGATCTGGGTGACACCGAAAATGGCAGTTTCAACGGCCGACTGAATGGTCGGCTGGTCGGGCTGACGTTGCCAGCCGGCATAGGCGGTGCCGTCATATTCGAGCGTGAGCTTTATGGTGGACATGTTCTGACCAGGAGTGAAGAAAACGTTTGATCGGGATGACCTTAGCGTATATCAGACTTGCCTGCAGAGAGGAAGGCAACGATACCCTGGTAGAGCGATTGGGCAATATCCTGGACGAACACCGGTTTATGGAGCAGCTCTTCTTCTGAAGGATTCGAAATATAGGCAATTTCGGCGAGAATACTGGGCATGCTCGTGAATCTCAAGACATAGAAGGGGGCGGTCTTGACGCCATGATCGTCAATGTCATAGTGGCCGTTCATCTGAGCCACCATGGCGGCTTTGGCATTCCACGCGAGCTCAAGTGATTCTTCAATCTTCTTCGTCGTGAGGAGATCGGCTACCAGGTATTCCCACCCGACGCCGGTGTTGCTGATGGGGGTTCCGTTTTCCCGTGCCGCCACCTCGAGCGCGCGTTGATCCTTGGCCTCTCCAAAGTGATAGATTTCTATGCCTTTGACCGTGCGGGAGGGATGGGAATTGACATGGATGGAGACAAACAGGTCAGCTTCGTGGCTATTTGCAAATCGAGCCCGTTCCTCCAATTCTACAAAGACATCATGGTCTCTGGTCATCAACACCCGCACCCCGGGTTGCTTGCTCAGGAGTTTTCGGAGTTGGAGCCCGACCTTGAGCGTAATGTCTTTCTCCTCGGTTTTTCGAACCCCCCGCGCACCCGGATCTTTCCCCCCATGGCCTGGATCGATCACAATGGTGGTGTAACCCTTTGTTCGTGTGGGAAAAGACTGAACAGCTGTCGAGATCATACGTTTGGGAGCCTCTGGAGGGACACTGGCAGGGCTCAGGCCTTGCTCCAGGGGAAGGGTGACATCAATGACCAAGCGTGGCGGATCGGATAAAAGGAACTGCCTATACGATTGGAATGAGGTTCTTGGCAGGGAGACGGCCACCGCCTGAGGCGTGATTTGGGTGACCATGAAGGGCGAAGGGATCGTTCCGTCCAGGGTCCTGCTCTGTGCGGCTTGGCTGAGCCAGGCATCAGGAAGGGCAATGACCACCTGGCTCGCATCGACTGCCCGCTGTTCGATCACGGTGGCATGACGATCAAGATCTAGAACGAGCCTGATCTTCTCAGGACTGGTCGTCGCGCGGACATTACGGATGGTCACGGGAGCGAGGGAAGCGGGGGTCCCCCTGACGTGGCTCTGTTTCGATCCCTGTATCGACAGGGTCCGGGGTTTGTCGGATGACCCTGCCCAGGCTACAGGACCCATCTCATGAGGGGAAGAGAGACAGAAGAGAGTACTGATCACCAGGAGCGTGAGGGGCTTGAGTGAAAACAGCCAGGGCGCTCGTTCTTGCATGGACCCTTGTGGCCCCTTCTCAGTGGTAGATGATGGGAAACTATTCTCAGATGTCCGTCGCCTTGTCAAGAACTACACGAGTTGGATCGACGAGATCCACGGTGACGGTCGGTTGAGGGCTGTGGTAGCGTGAGGTATGCCGACGTACCTGATTATTGATGGGTATAACCTTCTGTCTGGGGGCAGAGCGCTTTCCGGACAGCTTGAAGCCGCTCGCGAGCAATTGCTGCGTGACTTGGCGAGTTACCGACATCGCAAAAACCATCACATTACCGTCGTGTTTGATGGGTGGCAGCAGGGACAGCCATCGGAGCAGCGGGAGCACCGTTCCGGAGTGCAAGTGATCTATTCCAAGCGAGGAGAGCGAGCTGATCAGGTCATTCAGCGACTGGCGAGGGAGTATGGAACCGATTGTGCTGTGGTCAGCTCAGATCATGAAATTGTGAACGCGGCCAGGGCCCATGGGGCCTTTGTCATGGGCGCTCTGGAGTTTGCGTCAAAACTACGGGCATCATCGCTCCCAAGCGGGAGTGTGCCGCACAAAGAGCTGGATCCAGGAGAAGACTATCCGGCGCGACGCGGAGCAGAGAAAAAAGGGAACCCGAGAAAGCTTCCCAAGTCCCAACGGCAGCGTGACCGCCACCTTAAGCGATTTTAAACAACTGCTTTGCGTTCTTGTTTGTTTGTCCGGCAATGTCGTCCAATGGCAACCCATGGATGGAGGCTAACTGTTGTGCGACCTGCGAGACGTACGCCGGTTCGTTGCGTTTGCCCCGGTAGGGCACAGGGGTGAGATATGGGCAATCAGTTTCGATCAATACCCGGTCGAGAGGCGTGTGCTTGGCGATGTCGCGCAGCATCGCGGCATTTGGGAATGTAAGGATGCCCGAAAAGGATAGATAGAATCCAAGATCCAACGCATCCTTCGCCAGCCAGGCATCTCCGGAGAAGCAGTGAAACACCCCGCCGATTTCTGACGCCTTCTCTTCTTTTAAAATCACGATCGTATCTTCCTGCGCTTCCCGCGTGTGGACAATCACAGGGAGTTTGAGTTCGCGGGCAAGCTGAATCTGCTCACGAAACCGCTCACGCTGTTCTTTCGGCGAGGAGTGGTTGTAATGATAGTCCAATCCGATCTCCCCGTAGGCGACGACCTTTTTTTTCTGTTTCGCGAGCTGACGGAACTCATCATACCACGCGTCACCGATCTGCTTGACTTCGTGCGGATGGACACCGATTGAGGCATAAACGAATGGATATTGCGTGGCAAGCGCAACGGCTGCTTGGCTGGTGGCCAAATCGCAACCGATGGTGAGGAACGCCTCAACACCGGCCTCTCGTGCTCGGGCAATCATGGCCTCTCGATCGTCGTTGTAGCGGGCGTCGTCTAAGTGAGTATGAGTATCAATCAACATTTGTATATCCTACCACGAGGTGATCGCGTGACCTACATATCTGTGTGAGGGAATCAGGGAGAAGAGCGCTCAGGAGACCGGCTTGGGTGTGATGGCTGCGGCGAGCTCGTTCAATAATTGTTCAGTTTCGCCCCAACCCAGACAGGCATCGGTAATGGAGACACCGTGCTGAAGGGCCACGCCTTGCTTCCAGGCCTGTTTGCCGGGGTTCAAATTGCTTTCGAGCATGAGCCCCATGATGGTCTGGCGGCCTTCGCGGAACTGCCGCAACACCTCTTGGGCGACGAATCCTTGGCGGGTGTGATCTTTCTTCGAGTTGTCGTGCGAACAATCGATCATGATGGGACGGGCAATGTCTTCTCCTGCGACGGCCGCTTCGGCTTTGGCGACGTGTTCTGCTTCGTAGTTGGTTTTTCCACCTCCGCCACGGAGCACGATATGGCGATCGGGGTTGCCCATGGTTCTGATGATGGCTGTTTGTCCATCGGCATTGATGCCAACGAAATGATGTGACGTGCGGGCGGATGTCATGGCATTGACGGCGACATGGAGACTGCCTTCGGTGCCGTTCTTAAACCCAACGGGCATAGAAACTCCGCTGGCCATTTCTCGATGGGTTTGGCTTTCGGTCGTACGGGCTCCGATGGCCGCCCAACTGATGAGATCGGCGACGTACTGCGGACTGATCGGATCCAGCAGCTCTGTCCCGCAGGGGAGACCCAATTGATTGATCTTGAGGAGAATGGCCCTCGCTAACTCCACTCCCGTTGCGATATCGCAGGTCCCGTCGAGATGTGGGTCATTGATGAGGCCCTTCCATCCGACCGTGGTTCTCGGCTTTTCAAAGTAGGTCCGCATCACGATCAGGAGTCGGTCACGCAGGGCATCAGCAACAGGTTTCAGCTTAGCGGCATATTCGTATGCGGCATTGGGGTCATGAATCGAGCAGGGGCCCACGATGACCAGAAGCCGGTCGCGGTCTTGCCCATGAAGAATGCGGCGAATCGCTTCTCTGGTTTCCACGACGAGCGCCGCAGCCTGATCAGTAATCGGGAGTTTGGTCTTGATGGCGCGGGGAGAGGGCAGCGCTTTAATCTCGATAACGTGTTGATTGTCGATCGGTCTATTCATGGTCTGCTATGCAGTATATGGCTCGGTTCTCAATAGGAACTTGCCTTGAGGGGGCAACATACTAACGAATCGTAGCAGAAAAGTCCATATCGGTTACGCGGGAGTGAATTAGGTGCCATCATGACGCCCGGTCTTGGTGGTTCTTGCAATTCTGACTGATGGGTGCCTATTCTACGGCCATGTTTTTGAGAAGGTTTAGATATCTCTTCCCGTTCCTCCGCTTAGGAGTGGCGGTGGGGATGATTTGTCTCATCCTGGGGCTGGCGCCTTTTGCCGTGGCTCAGGATGTTCACCATGAATTGGCCGCTGCCGATACGGATGGCCATGAACATTCGGATACCGACATCTGTCAGTGGGTTCAGCATCATATTGCCGGGTCGGTTGATCTGGACGTTCCGCGATTGGCTGTCTGTGATGTTGTTTGGCAGCAGGTGCCTCCGTCCGATTCCATCCTCCTCTCAGCGGTCCTCTCACTCGTTGGTCCTTCCCGCGCTCCTCCACACGTATAGCTGAGCGAGCATATCCAGCAGGCAGGATGGGTTGGGTGGCCACGCGGTCTGCGTACGGCTGTTCTGCCTCTCCTGTTTTATCATCAGTGGGTTTGTGAGCGAGGAGGGATATGATGTATTCGTTCATGAGACGTGTGTTGAATGGGACGATTCGATTGACGGTCGCCGCAGTCATATGTGGAACGTGTTCCATCAGCTACGCTGAGGATCGAGAGTCGACCAAGACGATCAAAGGGGTTGTCCAAAATCAGGACCTTCGGCGGGTGCCGCAAGCGGTCATCGAAGTCAAGAATCAAGAAGGAGATATCATTTCGTCCGGGGTGTCGAATGATGCCGGAGAGTTCAAGGTGACTGTCCCTGAGGAGGGCACGTATTCCGTCAGTGCTGTACAGGAGACCTATCGGAGTGAATATGTGGTGCTGGCGTTGGGGGATGAATCCTTGAAACCAGTCACCTTGACCCTCTCAAAGACTAAAGAAGTCTCGTTGGAGGTGGTATCACCCTTGCCGCCTATTCAAACGAAGGCATCCAGCGAGACCTATTCGCTCAGCCGGAAGGAAGTCGATACTCTTCCGCGGGGGAACAACAATGACCTGCACGATGTGTTGCTGACCATTCCGGGTGCGGCCTACGGGTCGCTCAAACAGGTTCATATCCGGCAGGACCATGCGAATCTTCAACTTAGGATCGACGGAGTTCCCATTCCCGATACAGTCTCATCGACCTTTTCCGATGTGATTACACCCAGAGCTTGGGAGCGGGCCGACATTGTGCTGGGTGGAATGGAAGCCAACGTGGGTAATAAGTCAGCTGCGCTCATCGACATTACGACGAAGAGCGGCACGAAACCTGGATTTGGGTCCGTTCAAATGTTCGGCGGGTCGAACAAGACAATCAATCCGTCCTTCGAGTATGGAGGTACGATCGGCGAGAAGTTCCGCTATTACTTTTTGAACAGCCATACGGCGACGAATCGTGGTATCGAGCCTCCGACCGTTGGTCATTCGATCTTTCATGGGCAAAGCGAGCGGAATCAGACGATGTTCCGTGGCGATTATCAGCTGGATAACAATAACAATTTTACTTTCTTGTTCTTGAACTCTATCGCGAAATATCAGATCCCGACGTCCCCTGGGCTGGAGGCGAACCCGACGATTCTCGGCTTGTTGCCCGGAGGGTTTACGCCGGTGCCGTCGGAAAGGGTGGATGAAAATCAGAAAGAGAATAACCAATACGGGCATGTTGTCTGGCGGCGCGACATCAACACCAGAAACTTTTTCAGTTTGGCCGGGTATTTTCGTCATACTAGAGCCACGTTTCGAACAGATCCGTTGAATATCCTCGCCTATGTGCCGGAGGTCGAAGAGCCTTTCTCGGCCGGGAGCCAAGACCGTACCGGCTATTCCGGTGGTGTGCGTTTGGACTACACGTATGTTCACAGCAAGGAACACTTGATCAAGGCTGGGTTCCAAGTCGATCGGACCCAAGCTATCAACAAGACGAGATTGTTTACCTTCAATCTGCTGGATCCGAACGATCCGGAGTCTGGCCCAATTGCTCCGGTGATCAACGCTGGTGGCGATAACCGGCTCATTGGGTGGCGGCAAGAGTTCTGGATTCAGGATCAGTGGACGCCGAATGAACATTGGACCGTTAACATTGGGCTTCGTGCGGACACGGTGCAGTATCTCCGTGATGAAGGGCAGATCAGCCCGCGAGTCGGTGTCACGTACCGATATAACCCGGCCCACGCCTTCCATGCGTACTATGGACGGCTCTTTACCCCCCCGAATCTCGAGCGGCTTGCACTCGCTAGCTTGAATTTGGACGGAACCAAGGCGAACCCTGAAGACACTACCGATAATCAGCCCCGGGCTGAGCGGGCCCATTACTTCCAAATCGGGAGCGTCCATGCCCTGACGGATTGGGCGACCCTTCAGCTCACGGGGTATTACAAGCTCGCTAATTATATGTCGGACGCACACCAGTTAGGTACGACGCCTTTGCTGAACTATATTGCTTTTGAACGGGGATGGACCAGGGGTGCCGATGCTGCGCTCAAGGTCTGGTTCATGGAGAATCTCTCGGGTCGTGCCAACATCGCCTGGGGACAGTGCAAGGGCTATGGTTTGCAGTCCGGGCATAATCTGGTGCATTTTGAAGAAATCGCCGATATTAACTCGCGTAGCGGCGTCCATTGCGATCATCAGCAGACACTGACGGCCTCGGGGATCCTGAGTTACCGATTGCTCGATCGAACGACCTTCACCGGGCAGGTGCTCTTTGCATCGGGATTGCGGACGGCAGAAGAGGGTGCCAAGACCAACTCGAGCCATAGTCCGACCTACACGATCTATAACTTTTCGATCAGCCATGTCATTCCCTTACCGTGGCACGGCCAGAAGTTTGTCGTCGGGTTTGATATCGTGAATGCATTGGATCAAAAGTACTTTATCAACCAGGGCGAAGGCAGCATTGGTCTCGGTGTCTCTCATGCCGGGATGCCGCGCTCCTTCTTCTTTCGAGGCCAGTGGTTCTTTTGAGATGGAACAGGTTGAGGTCAAGGCTAAGGTTGAGGCAAGATGGGCGAGTATTGTCTTAACCTCAGCCTTAACCTTAACTTTCGACGAGCGGGGAGCCTGACTGTGCAGAAGTTATCTTTGATGCTACGGATGAGCCTGTTTCTCGTATGCCTTTGGCCAGCTTCCGCTCATGCTGTGGTTGGTGACGAGGCCACGCATGAGAGTGATCACGAAGAAGATGTGCTGGAGCTGCCTGAGGTCCATGTTCATGGATTGTCTCTCAATAAAGATCAGCAGTTAGGCCCTGTGGCTAAGTCCACTCCCTGGCCTGCTATCCCCACCTCACTTAATGGGCAAGAGCTCGATGATTGGATGAAGGCACGCCTGTTGGTCTCCAAGCATGCGAAGGTCAGTGTTGTCGTATTGGAACCTTGCAAACATCGTGAGCTGACGACGGCTGGGGTTAAGGCCCTCGGACGGTGGACATTTGAACCTCAAATGAAGGGTGATGATCCAATCGATGGTGAGCTGACGGTCCGTATCCATTTTCGAACCAGGTAGGAAGGTCATCGGTCTTGAGTCAACGGTCATTGGACAGGAGTAAACAAAGTCCGGATAATGTTTCTTTCAATGACCAATGACGTGTGATTGAGCAATCATGACCTTGGACGAGACCCTCTTCCTGGCCATCAACGGCTTGGCCGGCCAGTCAGCAGTCGCCGATTACGTGTTTCTGCAACTGGGAAACCGTAGCACGCTCTACGTTCCGGGTGCCTGTGCGATCGCCTATTGGGTGTGGAGCAACTATCGTGAGGCCTTCCTGGGGGGGCCGGTTTTGGGAACATCGGTTGGACTAGCCGATTTCTTTGGTGGGCAGCTCAAGTGGGTGTTTGAACGGGTGAGGCCCTGCCGAGCCCTCGCCGAAGCTGTGAAGATTGAGCCAAGTGGCTGTGGGGGCTTGTTCAGTTTCCCTTCGAATCACGCAACCAATACGGCAGCGATCGCGGCATTTCTCCAAGTCCTCTATCCCAAATCTGGTTGGATCAGTTGGCCGATCGTGGCAGTCGCCGGATTTGCCCGCGTCTATGTGGGTGCTCACTATGTGACGGATGTCCTGGGGGGGTGGGTACTCGGTGGGTTACTCGGTGGCGGAGCTGCATTGGCCCTCCTTCAATGGCCGAAGTTTAGAAAACGGTCCAGTTCGGTGCGGACACCGATCCAAGAAGCGGACGTGCGATCTTAAGGCCGGAACCGATCCAATCCTCACTCAGCACAGGCGAGAAGGGCATCACGCAGGCGATCAATATCGTATCCTCGCCCAATTAACACCAGCGCCGGTTTTGGTTCATCCAGCAGGGTGAGTGGGGAGATCGTGGCCTGTCCGGGTAACGCATATTGAAACTCCTGCAGTTCCGGTTCTTTTGCAAATCGGAAATAGCCTTTGGCCCGTTCGAGTTCCTTGGGGAGGGTCTTGATCCAGGCCAGAAAGCGTTGGCGATTGAGCGGACCCGGCAATGGGACGGTGGTGGCGATGGGATGATACGGCATTCGCTGATGAGCCTTATGCGATTTGCTGAAGTGCACGTTGGTTGGTGTGGCGGGTCTCGTCGAAGGGTGAGGGGATAGCAGATCTGCCACATTCAGTCGCGCGTGTGATGTCTCCCACAGGCGAGCATAGGGGTTTTGTTCAAGGATCCCAGCCCGGAATCCCTCCCAGTGGCCGGGGACATAGAGGTCTCGCTTGTTCAGGATGAGTTCATCGGCACAGCGGATTGCTTGCGTGGTTACATAGGCACTGGAATGACTTTCTTCCGTTGAGATTGGGTGGAGAAGGGCGATGACTCGTTCAAGTGTGGCCAGCCGAGCGGTATAGGCGTCCGTCACCGCATCAACGACCTCAGCTGGATCTGCCAGTCCTGAACATTCTAGAATCAACACATCCGACGCATAATCACGAACCAGCTGGGCGATACCCCACGAGAGGTCTTCCTTCGTATCACAGCAGACGCACCCGCCGGCCAGATTCATGACCTGCTCGGCAAGCGTCCCGGCCCGAGGGCCATCGATACTGACCGAGCCAGCCTCGTTCATGAGGACACCTGCTCGTTGGCCCTGGTCTTTCCAATGCTCCAGCAATCGCATCAAGAGCGTTGTTTTACCGGCACCAAGCGAGCCGCAGAGGATATAGAAGGGGACGGGAGTTAAGGTCATACTCGTTTGTGATCGAAGGCAAGTCATTGTAATGAGATGAACCTGAAAAATGAAGGATATAATCTCTGTCTGGGATATGCCCGTCCAGCGTTCTACTTACAGGCTGTTGACAAAGGCTGCCAGCGGCGTTCTCACGTCGCTCAGAGGCTCAACGTACGGGCCGGAGTACGACTCGCCCCTTCGCTCGCTGCGGCCTTTCTGAACAGCCTGCGGGAGATCTAGATTCGGTCAGTCACTGTGAGGATCGACCCGTTTGAGGAAGGGCGTAGGGTTTGTCAACACACTGCTAGGCTTCCCACGCAAGATGTGCGGAATCCACCTGTTGTCGGTCGATTTCTTTTACGGCTTTGTTGCTGGTGGCGAGGAAAGAGAGCGAGTGGTTCGGAAGTGGACCAGATCCTTCGAAAAGAGCACGTCCAGGGTCCAATCCAAGGCTACAAGCACTTTCTTCTCAAAACGAGGGAGTTTCAGCAAGTAGATTGTTCGCCACAGCCACCAGGCAATAAAGCCGGAAAAATTGACGCCGAGAATGTTTGCAACGCCGGTTCGCTTCCCGATCGGGGCAAGCAGCCCAATCGTGGAATAAACAAACGGTCGTTTCCATCCCTGTCGAACCGTTGCAAGGATATTCTGCGCGGCTACCTGTCCCTCGCGTAGTGCATGTTGTGCGGTGGGAGGATGGAATGCACCTGTTTTCAGGTCCGGTACCATCGCACAGTCGCCCAAGGCCCAGACGCCAGGCCATCCGGGAACCTCCAGGTACTCGTTGACCAGGACGCGGCCTTTGGTCTTCTCGCAGGGGAGAGTGTTCAACAGGGCATGCGGGCTAATGCCGGCAGTCCACACCAGGGTATTCGTGGTAATCATAGTCCCATCACTCAGTGTGACGTCTTGATCCTTCACTGCAGTCACCTTGCAGTTCGAGTGGATTTCTATCTGCTGCTCAGCGAGTTTACGTTGTGCGTAGGTGCCGAGTTTCTCCCCTAGTTCTGGCAAAATAACAGGGCCGGAACTCACCAGCATGATCCGGAGCATGTTTTCACGAAGATGGGGGAAAAAGCGCACCGCCTCCCGCAAGAAGTCATTCATGGCCGCAATGGTTTCTACCCCAGCGAAGCCGCCGCCTGCCACGACGAAATTGAGGAGGCCCGTGCGTTGTGATGTGCCGCACTCAAAGTCGGCCTCCTCCAGATTTGCGATGAGATGGTTGCGCAGCACGATCGCATCACTCAGTGATTTCATGGTAAAGGCCCGATCAGCTAAGCCGGGGATATTGAAGAAGTTCGTAGTTGACCCAAGCGCCAGTACAAGATGATCGTACGACAAGGCATGACAGTGGTTCTCATGGCCGTGCGACACCCCCACACGGTGATGTTCGAGATCGATGGCTTCGATATCGCCATGAAAGAACGATACTCGACGGAGCAATTTTCGTATCGGGCTGACGATGTTGGTGATATCGAGATCGCTTGCCGCAACTTCGTGGAGCATCGGGGTGAAGAGAAAAAAGTTGTCATGGTTGACGAGGGTGACGTCTAGGTTTGCACCTCGCTCAAGTGCCCGTTCGAATTCCAGCGCGGCATACATCCCGCCGAACCCCCCACCCAGAATCAGGACGCGTGGCTTAGGAGTCGACATGATGCCCCACATACGATGACATGGTTATCGGGTAGAGTGAACGACCTCGGTACGCGGGGGAGGGGGTTGTCATAGGAAGTGGTTGACACTGAAAGACATCGCCTGGATACTGTGGCTCTCAATAACGGTCAGATCTTGAAGTGTCCGAGCGTTCAATGAAATGATATCATGTGTGGTCCCGTATTGACGCGGGTTGAGAGAAATCCATGTGACTGGCCAGGTGATGTGCGTACTGCTCCCCGAGGGATGTGTCTTCGAATAGCAAGAGTAATGAGATAATCGACATTCCAAATGAGAGTTCCGCTGCATCAGATGTTATGCAATTTGATGCGACTATGATAGAAAAAGAGGAGGTTGTCGGTCGTAACTTGTGACCGGTTGTAAGCAACAGCGCCGTAGATATAGGCTTGTGGTTGTGGGATACCCCACAGCCACATGAGTTATGAACATGCGAGGAGCGCGTTGAGCCTGACGATCTGGGAGGACACATGATGACCTGGTGGCTGCTCGGTGGGCTCGTAACAATGGTGGCCGGAGTTGTCTTGTACCGAGAGTGGAAGATTCGCCGTCAACCCATGTCTGGGTCCGTTTCCGTGATGACGAAGACAACAGATGGCCAGTTGCTTCAGTTTCTAGTACGACCCACCAGGAAGATCGGCAGGGAATAAAGGGTGGGGAGAATCCTACGCCAGATTATGGTTGAAGTCGACCGACCTCGGTCGTCAATAGTGAATAGCCTGGGCCCTCGGCCTCGGGATAGACGGGCTCAATCGCCGCGACGAAGTCCGCCCACGGTATCACGCGATTCATCTCGGTGAGAAATCGTTCCCGGGGTGGTGGGCTTGCGATATTGTTCAATGGGAATTCGGCAAACGCCTGTTGCTGCATAATTGCCTCCCTTTCACTGTTGCAGTCCTCGTAGCCCATCACCTAGTTGTTATTTGTGATGGGTGAGGATATCGCAGAAGGTGTCTCATTCCAGCCGATCATAAATTGGTCGGCAATACAAGATCCCTAATGATGGTATACCATGTCCGAACCAACTAGCCGAAAGCATGGCCTGGCTAACTTGCAAAGCATGTGTGAAGAATTTGGCTCAGGACTTCAGATGTTGAATCCGTTTGATCGAACAGTAGAGGGCATAGCCTTGGGCGATCATTCCGGTTACCAGCAATCCAAGTGCGGTCTGAAGCCAGTGTGATTCAGGATGATCGAGCCCATACATTCCAATCACGAACCCCAGTGCGATGGCAACGATCCCGACCGAGCGTGCGACGATGGCGCTCAGCCGCCAGTTTCTGGGGGAAGGGGTGTTAGAAGGCTGCATGGACCTATGGTACTCGTCGTTTGATCGAAGATCAATTTCAGAGACTGACATGAACACTTCCTACCGGTGATAGCAGTTCATGGCTGGATCATCTGGTGGTGAGTTTGCGGCGCAGCTTGGACCCATAGGCCGCGGGACTCTGACGTATCCTCCCACTGTATGATTCCTTTTTAACATCTCAATGTGTAGCTCATGGCAGGATCCTGAACATCCCGCTGACGTTGGCAAGGGGTTGTCTAGGGCCATGGATTTCCCCCCGACCGGGATAAAGCGGGGATAGGTAACGGTTGTTGAGCCGAAAGTGAGTTGCCCCTGATGAGCGGACTGCTCTACTCGAGTGGTAAATGTTGGGCGAGGCTGGTCCGGTCTCAATACCGTGGCCCATGTAGGATCGTCAGGGGCGTAGAGAAAAGCATTATTGCCACGATGACACGCGGTACAGCCGACGGTGCCTGGAGCAAACCCTTGAACGGGGTCGCGAAGGGCGGCGATGGGGATATCAGTTGTCGCAGGTGTCCAGTTTGATTCTGCGGAGCTTGGGTCGTTCCCCCAAAAACAGGCATGTCCGGTCGTGGCACTCTGGCAAATGATTTGAAATGATCCTCCATTCCTCCCGAGTGCGATGCAGGCACCCCTTCCCTGGGTTGGTGCATAGGACCAGACGCTCGCGAACGAGGTTGCGTCAACCGGAGTCTGTTCCAGACTGTTTGGCGTAAGTAGTATGGTCTTGAGATCGCCGTGGCTCACCCATTCCGAGGAAGATCGTTTCCAGTCAGGCGGAAGTGGGACGTCGTTCGTACGGCATGTTTCCATGTAGTTGTCTTCACTGTAGACGGCCGTGCTCGATATCTGCGTTGACGGAGGAAGTTGAGAGGATGTCCGTTCTGTTGCTGGTCCTTTCGATGAGCAACCTGCGAGACACACGCACACTAAGGGCATGGCACACAAGTTGAGAACTTTTGCCTGCGTTCTGTGCACCCAAGGCCTCATCTTTTGCACCTCCGACATGGCTGCGTATGGGCAGCGTGTCTGCTGATACATTGCAGAATGTCAGACTATCCT
>JAHBWO010000160.1 GCA_019636945.1 Nitrospira sp.
CCCTAATTACCAAATCTTTTTCGTATTGTTCAACGCATAGACAAGAAGCACCTCTGCATACTCAAGCATATTTACTGGAATAACTTCCATGTCCTTCACGAGAGAGGTCGGAACTTCATTGTTTAGTGCCCATGATGGGGCAGATATGTTCCCTCTTTCGTCCACATGAAAGTTCTTGATGGCAAGAAATGATTTCTCTGGATGCTCAACGGCATTCCGCGAATCTATGAGCTTTTGAATCCAGTCGCAATTGGTCCTGAGCCATTTTGACATGGGATTATTTTCTCCAAATCGTTTCTCTGACCAATCGGCAATATGCTTATATTGAGTTCGTGCTCCAAATTGCTTGTCTTGTGTAAACAAAAACAGGCCTTTAAGTTCTCGAAATGCAAGCTTGGCATGGTAGAGAAAGGTCTCAACGTCGTTAGTGAGGTTCCGGACCGATGGTATTCTCAACACCGCGCTGGCCTGTTGATTCTCCAATGAGGCTTTTAAGGCCTGAAAATGCCTCTCGATTTCTTGGGCTATTCTTTCAGAAATATCGTGGCACTGGTGTAAATGTCGACGATACTTATCGAACACTGACAAAATGCCTCTCTCCTTTTCTTCCCCAAGCTGAAAGTGTGACGCCAAATACCCTGCTTGCATAGTAGTCCTGGCAACATATGGATCCACCGACCCTTTGTGATGTTCTTCCTGGACTAAAACCCAACTCATCGCTGCCTCGTAGAAACTAACGTCGCGCATGAGCGGCCGAGCAAGTTGCGAGGATCCGTCTCGATGCGCTTGTTAGGCATCGGGTTCTGGAATGTGCAGTGGAATCGGCTCTTTGACTCGGTCCCACTCTCTCTTGAGGATGCTGCGAGAAAGAACGACTACCTCTGTATGAAGATCAGGAAACTCATCCGCTTTCCCTTTCTCATATTGGATTGCGGCGACCATTCGCTTAATGAGTTGCTCAAGAAGTACGTGATCTTCCTCTTTCGCATTCAGCATCAACTGAATCTTCGATTGCAACAAACTTACGCGCTGATACTCTTTGTCCTTGCGGTCCTCGAAACCAGCGACGTAGTAGTGCAATGAGCTACTCGTTAGTTCAGCCAATAGATCACGGAGATTGTTGATCCAGGCCTGTCGCATGGGTGCAATGATCTGCTTATTTGAGGCTTCTAGCGACGAACGGATTTGACTTGTGGCGAGTTGAGCAGACGCGCGGATCTGGCGCTTAGCGATCCGAACGGAGATGGTCGGTCCGACAAACACGGCGAGGGCTGCAACGACTAGCGACAGAATGGGGATTACAGGGTCCATCTATGTCGACGCCTAACTATGCTTAGATCGATCTCCATAAGAGCCGGATCTGCTCATTGCTGTCCGTATAACACTCCGCTACTGTTCAGGAACGATATGTCATAACTATTGCCGCTTCAATGAGTTGCGGCTGTGAGATCGTTTGTTACGAGTCTTTACCCGGTACGGAGCTAGAACAACCCCGCAATCCCAGTGGCGATTTTCTCTTGGACGATGGGGGTGGCTTCGGGAATGTCCAAACTTTTTTGCCGCACGTGGCCGACCATGCGCATCAGTTGCACTTTTTCGCCACCCGAGGCTTGACCGCCGGTCGGTCGACCGATTGATTTGCCGATCTTTCGGTCCGTGATTTGGACGTCTGCCACGCAGAGATAGATCACGCCATCTTCCTTGGGTGGTGGCTGCATGCCCGGAAACCCGGCCATACCGCCGAATCCTCCTCGCCCGCCGCTCATCGCCATGGCCTGCCTCATCATGGCACCCATGTTCGGCATCCCCGCCATGCCCATGCCAGACTCATCCCCTCCAGCGCTCATCATTGAGGTGCCGCCGCTGCTGATACCGGCACCGGGGCCGGCTTTGGCCACCGCTTCCGGCGTCACCGCATCAGCTGCCTTGTGGCAATAGATGACCTTGGCCTGGATCCAGTAATTTGCCTGCTCCGGATCCTGAACGACTTGATACCCCTTTGTCGTCAGCTTGTTGCTCACCTCGTTCAACGTCACCAGCTGGTTTTCAGACGTGTTTCGAAGTTGGGTATAGACGGTCCTGGCGGTATTAGGATCGAGGAAGATCGTATTGCTGTTCATGAGGCCGGAACGGATCACGTTGGAACAACCGGTGACCAGGCCGCATATGAAAAACAATAAGAGCGGCCTCGTGAAGCGTGAGGCGTGAAGCGTGAAACGCTTGGTCGCTAGCCCTTCATGTGGTGTCTCATCCGACGAGATGCGCTTCACGATCGACTCTTCACCGTATTAAAAGTTTCCAGCCACGGCGGCGCTGAGTTTCTGTTGCAGCAAGGGCGTCGCTTCAGCCTCATCCAATTTCTTTTGGTGCACATCGGCAGCCAGCCTGGTCTGATAGACACCGGCCTCCTGTCCCGAACCCGTCTTCATCCCGCTGGGTAGCTGCCCGGTCGTTTGTTCGGTGATCTGGACATCCGCCACGCAGGCATAGTTCACGTCGTCCGGCATTTTGGGAGCGGATGAGGACGAACTAAACAGATCGCCGATTCCTTGGATCGCACTCAAGCCCATCGATGCCGCTGCGCCACCCATGGCCCCGTAGGGTCCCGCCATGCTGGCCATACTAGCGAGGCCTTGCATCGCACCCAAGGTCGAATTGAAGGCCGATCCATACCCGCTCGCCACCATGGCTTCGACCGGCATCTCCGGTTTGGTGATGTTGCAATAGACGATGTTTGCTAGGACGACGTAGTGCGCGCGATCCGGATCGTTGACGACTTGATACCCCTTTGCGCTTATCCGGGCACTCAGATCGTGAAACGAGACCTCTTGGTTATCAGAGGAATTCCGGGCCTGGATGAAGACAGTTTTCTCTGTGCTCGGCGGGAGAAAGAAGTTGTTGCTGGAGATGAGATCCGTGTCTTTGATGTTGCCGGCGTAGGCCGTGAGGGGAAGTGCGATCAGGAGAGACAGTGTTAGGTATCGCATGAACACCTCGCGGTGAATGCGGCTGGATTGTACGCAGAGTCAATTTGAATAGCAACGCCCGGCAAGCTTGGAAATAGAAGGTTTTCGCCACAACTAGCCTTGAAGAATTGCACTCTGTGGGCTAGCATGGCGATCACTTCGGCTCTTGATTGCCTGTGCGAGGGAACCCAATGATCTCCGCTCGCGTGGTCCTCCTTCTCAGCGTCGTGCTGCTGCCTGTCGGTTGTGGCGGCGAGAAGCACCTGCCGTCGTCCAATCCGCCTGAATATGATCCGACAAAGGTTTATACCGCGCCGACTTCGTCGGTTGCGAAGCCGTTGGAACAGGCCTCATCGCCAGTTCAGTTACCTCCACTCGAACCGGGGCCGAATGAAATGGGCGAATGGAAGAAGGTACCGGTCACGCCGGAGTCTCTGCAACTCTTCAATGGCATTAAAAGCCCGTGCGACGCCTTGACGAAAATCGTCCAAGGCCTGGGCAGTGCACAGCTGTTTACCGGAAAGGAAGGAGAGTCGTTCAAGCAATTGCTTGGCCCACAGGCCGAGTCGGTTGCGCGATCCTTAGATCAGCAACTATTTGACAATTTCAAGGCACAACTCGGTCCGACCGTCGCCGATTGCCCCTCACCAGCAACCGGGCGGAAGAGCAGCCTTAGCGAGCCTCTTCACGCACCTCGCCGCATCTTAACTACAGGGCCATCCAACAGCTCGTTTCAACTTGCGCAAGCCACGCCGTCAGGAGGTGAACGGGAGGGGTATACCGTCACGAAGGGCTCAGTGAACATCCCCATCCCTCCCGATGCAGTTGGCAGAAAGTCACGGGAATGGAGAGTTGAGGAGGGAAACTCACCCGGTACAGCCGGTGATCGCAACGCCTTCTCGCTCATCAATGGCGGCTATGCCAAGAAATGTCCTTCGCCCGATTCAGGTGAGGAGGGAGCCTATGCCGTCGAGGGGGACTATGAATTTACGCTCGTAGTGGACCAGACGACTAACTATTCCAATGGCGTGCGAACGGAGTACAACGCCCGGAGTATTCACGCTACGTTGAAGGGCCGCGTCGGCGATGATGCCATGCTGCAATACGTCGATCTTGATGCGATATTGGTGATCGGGCGGGGAGGGACGAATACGCCGACTAGGTTCGCGCATCAGCGGCAGCATGTCCAATTCATGCCCGATCGACGGATGGGAGGCATGCCATCTAGGTTCTCTAATTGGTCGGTTTCCGAATGGGACTCTGCCTTGGCTAACACAGCCACCGGTGACGCCATGAGCATGTTGACGCTGGCCGTGGCATTGTTTTCTGGTCCTATATACTTGGATGCCGAACTCCAATGGACGACACCCAACACTTGCGTGGAGATCCTATTCAACCCCGCCACAAAGACAAAGAAGCTCGGGCCGAACGAGTCGGTCGCAGTGAAGACAGAATTACGCACCAAGAAGGAGCAAGCGCTTGTATCCGCAAAGTTTAAAGAGGCAAAAGAACGGCCAACGGAGGGCAATGGCCGTGTATCACCGAGGGAGGATCAGTCGCAGCCAAACAAGCCGGTGACGTTTACCTATCAAGCCCCGACAACACGCGTGAAGCATAGCGGATTTACTGTCGGCGCGGTTTCGCGAGCAGGCGTGGCGGCAGCGAAGGATAGGGAATGGGAAGTCGTGATGGATGCGGCGTATGTCCTGGAGTTTCAATCAAGGATCATCTCACGTGAGCCCACGGAACCGGTCGAGTCCGTCGCAGCCGCAAAGATCACTCTGACGTCGGTCGAGGGAAAAGAAGACTGGTATCGCGGGAGCGGCATGCTGGGCTATCAGACCGGTCCACCGCCAAACAGAGACCCCTGCTCGAATCTCGTCATGGGCCATGGCACGACACGGCTTGATGTGGCTGGAATATCCATCAAGCTCTCCGAAGGCAC
Source organism: Nitrospira sp. (assembly GCA_019636945.1). Taxonomy (GTDB): domain Bacteria; phylum Nitrospirota; class Nitrospiria; order Nitrospirales; family Nitrospiraceae; genus Nitrospira_D. Next base: position 4,912 of record JAHBWO010000160.1, read on the forward strand.
CGACAGCGCCAGCCACCAGACCGGTTCCGCCGACATTGAGTTGCACTACCTAATTCATCCGACGAACGAGACCATACGACCTTGGGCCATGGTGCAGCACCGATGTGTCCCTCGCGAACCAGAGCCGTACCCGTTCTTTTACCCGATGTACGCCGTCGCTCGCGGCGCGGACGAGGTCAATCGACTCACGGGCTGGACCTACGTCGGCCAGAACGGCGTGGTAGCGAAGAAAGTGCTCAGAGGGAATTGCGGCGACCACTGTGAGGACCAGACCGTCTTTACTCTAAGAGAAGCGGATGATCAAAACTCCCCACCCAAATAACAGTTGCCTGAGGTGTCCTGCTTACTCCGGGCACGTGATGAATTTCGGCGAGTCCTGCGCCTAATTTCAACACTTCACAGTCCACCCTCAACCACCCACCTGGTCTAGAGGTGTCAGACGGCCGTGGTGCCCATGCGAGTCTCGTCGACGAAGGTTTCCGTTGCATCGTCGATGTTCCGGCCCTGGCGGCCTTTGGCTGGTAGGATGTACAGCTGTTTCGCATCGACCTTTTCTTTGTGCTCCGGTGGCGGGGTCATCTCGTAGACCACCGGTCGGCGGTGATCCGCCAATTGCAGCTCGGGATTGTAGACGCTGTTGAACTTCCATAGCATCTTGATGAAATTCGTCTGTCCTCGCATCAAATGCCCGGCCGCAATCTTCGCCGTCCCTTTCAGCGCGGCCCAACCCAGGTGCTTCTTGTTCAAGACCTGTTGTGTCTTGACCAGCTCCGCATAAAATTCCGGCAGCGGCATTTTGGTCGGCATGACGGCATGCTGAATGTCGAACAGGCGGTAATCCCGGGTGTGCATCTTGCGAGATTCCGTCACCCAGCTCTCGGTACCGGGATACGGCGTATTGACGCTGATGTTTACAATCTCCGGAATGTCCAGGCACCATTGCCGCACGACTTCGAACCGTTCCCGATCCCAGTCAGGGTCTGCGATCAAATTGATGGCCACGGTAATGCCAAGGGAGCGGGCGAATTCAAGCGCCTCGAAGTTCCGCCCCAATGAAATACGTTTCCGGTGCATCTTAAGGCCTTCAGCATCGATGGCCTCGACGCCCAAGAACATGTACTGCAGTCCGAGCGTTTTCCAGAATTGGAAGACTTCCTTATTGCGCAGGAGCACGTCACCCCGTGTTTCCATGTAGTACTGTTTCTTGATGCCGCGCCGCGCGACCGCTTCGCCGATCTCCATGCCCTGCTTGCCTTGAATGAAGGCGACGTCGTCGACCAGGAAGATACCTGGCTCTTGCACCTGCTCCAATTCCTCGACCGCTTTCTCCGGACTGACCATGCGATAACTGCGGCCATAGAACGTCCAGGCGCTGCAGAAGGAACAATCCCAGGGACAGCCTCGCGCAAATTCGACGGAGGCGCAGGGATCCAGGACACCGATGAAGTACTTATGCCGGTTTCGCAACAAGTCGCGTGCCGGACGGACGTTGTCGAGATTCTCGATAAATTGTGCCGGCGGTCCTTCTCCGTCGAGCGTGACAACGCCGGGAACCTTTGTAATGGCCTTGCGGTCTTGCTCCACTGCTTCTAACAGCTTAGGAGCGGCGACTTCGCCTTCGCCCTTGAGGACACAATCAATGGCCCCATTCCCATGCTCCAAGAAATCCTTGGCCACGAAGGACGCGCTATGTCCCCCGACAAAGACGAAGGCCTGCGGCAACTCCTTCTTCGTCAATTTCGCAAGATCCACGACCTCAGGAACATTGGCCAAATAGTTACAGCCAAATGCGACTGCGTCGGGTTTCCAGGAGCGGATCAGCGCCTCGTAGTCTTTCCAGGTGTCTGCCTGCAAATCGATCAGCCGAACATCGTGCCCCGCCTGGCGGCACGCTTGAGCCACCATCTCGAGGCCGAGCGGCTCCAGGCGCAGATAGATCTTGGTGTACATGAGCGGACCGGGATGAACTGCGAGGAACTTCATGAGCCCAAACCTCCTCGTCTATAATGCGCTGGGCCGGAAGCGATTGCTGAAGAATGCGAATGACTTGTCCGGCCCATCGAGTTAATCGTGATGTGATAATCAGTGCGGGGTCGGATTTTGACAGAATACCTGCGGCGGTGCAACCGTTAAGTGCTTCAGACTTAAGAGGATTCGCGACTCGTTCGGTCTAGGGAATCTGGATTTTCCCGATTTGAATGCCTACCATATCTCCATGCTGTCTCCCGAACAGACCACACGCCAGCGCATCATTGAACTCCTGAGCGGCGCTCCAATGACAAGCTATCAACTCGCTCGAGCCCTGGGCATTCCTGAACGGCTGGTAGAGGAACACCTGGCTCATGTGGTAAAAACGGTGAGTCGAGACCGGTCACGCCGATTTCTGCGTGAACCGTCAAGTTGCCTGGACTGTGGATTCATGTTTCGCGACCGTACACGTTTGACACGACCAAGCCGTTGCCCGCACTGCCGAAGTGAAGGGATTACTCCCCCACGCTACCATATTGAATCACTCGCGTCTGGCACGACACTTGACAGCCCGATGGCGTCACGCCGGATCGATAGTGGGAAAGGATATGTATGAAGACAGCACGCCTCGTACTCTGTGCCCTCTGCATCACCGTGCTATTCGGCTGCTCCGACAAGGCAAAAGAGCTGCTGGAGACCGCCGCATTCGAAGAAAGCCAAAGCAATTTTCCGCACGCACTGGAGATCTACCAGGAACTGGCTCGGGCCTATCCTGAAAGTAAAGAAGGGGAAATCGCACGTGCCCGGATCGCCGACCTAAAATCTAGACAATAGCCGTCGTCCTCCCGAAGCAGGGGCTTGACGTCAGCTTTCCGTACAGAGCGCGCCGCGTTGCCCGGGTATACCCTACCTTTACCCCCTCTATCCCCCTCTTTCGTTGCATAGCCTGTTTCGTCTCATCCTCTAAGTTTGTCAGAGGGCGCAGGTGGCACATGACCGAACCAAGGCAGGAGGGGGAAACATGAAGACCTACACGGTTCGCAAGACATTACGGACTTCCGCTCGGTGCCAGCTCTGCTACTTTTGTAATGGTTCTCTCACGACCGGGATCGTGTGGGATCTGTCGGAAGTAGGTTGGCGCGCGGCTGGAGAACGTCCGGTTCACCCTGGGACCGAATCGACCGTCTATATGACCGTTCTTGAGGGAGGCCAACCGCACAATATATTGATTGATGCCGCCGTTGTCCGCTGGGCTGATGGTCAAATTGCGGGTTGGGAAATCCTCCGGATGGATGAAGCAAACCGAACCCGGCTGACCCACTTCGTTGAAAAGCTCAGATCAGCCAGTCCAGCAGAGAAGGAGCTAACCGGCTCACACCCATCATGACTCAGCGATGTCGGCCTGGCCTCCGATTAAGTCTGAGTCGCCCTATCAGGTGTTGCGCGAGGGAACCAAGGGAAAAAGGCATTGGTCGTCGCCTGATAGGCTTTATACTCTTCTCCACGAGTGGAGAGTGCTTCCCGTTCCGCTCGTGGAATCCCGGTGACTCTGAACAATAACCACCCCATACCGATGGGGCCCACCCAGGTAAACAACCAGCCGGGAGCCCCCAAAGTCATCACCACATACGAACACCAGTGCAGCCAGTCAAAGAAGTAATTTGGATGCCGTGAATAACGCCAGAGTCCCTCCCGCAAGACACGCCCCTGGTTCCGCGGATCGGCCCGGAAGTAGGCAAGCTGCCGATCAGCCTTTGCTTCCCAAGACACAGCGAGCCCCCAGATCAGCAGCCCGAGCATTTCCACAACCGATGACGGAACCCGTGGGTTCCAAAGCACCACGAGAAATGGAAAGGAAAACACCGCCACGGACACGGCTTTCCATTGGAAATAGACGAACATGTTGACCGACTCGGAATCACCCCATTCCTTCCGCAAACGCCGATAGCGATTATCCTCCGGTTGCCCGTCTAGGCGTTGCGAATAAATGTGGTGCCCCAGCCGACCGGCATACATCAGCACGAGCATCGCCGTCAGCATGATCCGCTCAATTCCAGCAGGGGCTTGCGTGAT
>JAHBWO010000161.1 GCA_019636945.1 Nitrospira sp.
CGTCACCTCTGGACCCGCACGATCGGCTCAACCGCGGTCGGCCAGCTCGTCGATAGCGCCCTCTTCTATCCGATTGCGTTCTTCGGGACGTGGCAGCCCGGCACGATGATGGAGGTCATCGCTTTCAACTGGGCGTTCAAGGTCTCCGTTGAGATCGTCTTCACGCCGGTGACCTACGCGGTCGTCCGATGGCTAAAACATCAGGAGAATGAGGACTGGTACGACCGGCAGACGAACTTCACACCGTTCTCGTTGAAGGACTGAGCCGTTGGTCCCCAGACGACGACCCTGTCGATCCCACGGAGATCATATGGTGATCTGAACAGTACCCGACTCTCTGAAGGTTGGCTCTTCGCAACCATCCTGGATTGAATGATATCGGTATAACGGCCTGCCTAAAGAAACGGATTTCAACTCCTCAATTGATTGTTCACTGGTATGCACAAGACAAGACGCGACCCTAATACTGACAAACGAACCCTGCTTTCTTTATCCACTTCGGAATGAATGTCAGGGTGACCCTCAGCTGAATTTCTTGAGCATTACCGCAAGTAAACTCGACGATGAAAACACTCGCAAATCAATGCTGACAACTACGGCTTGCCCCACAAAGCTTCCAACCGGTTGGCTCTGCCGCACCCGTACTTGTAGTACTTATAGCGGAGTGGATTCTTCTTGTAGTAATCCTGGTGATAGTCTTCGGCTGGATAGAAGGTCGCCGCAGGGGCGAGCTGTGTCACGATCGGTGCAGGAAATTTCTTCGTTTGTTCGATTGTTGCCTTTGATTCTTCCGCTAGTCGTTTTTCGTTCTCGCTGGAATAGAACACGGCGGATCTATATTGAGACCCATGATCGCAAAATTGCGCGTTGGGCGTGAGTGGATCCACATTGTGCCAAAAGGCATCGAGGAGCTTCTGATACGTGACCTCTGTGGGGTCATAGGTGACTTCCACCGACTCCGCATGGCCTGTCCGTCCAGCGGACACTTCTTCATAGCTTGGGTTGGCCACTGTGCCGCCCATATACCCCGATACGACACTGACAACCCCCTCCACCTTCTCAAACGCTTCCTCCATGCACCAGAAACATCCACCGGCAAAATAGGCCTTAGTACTGGGAGTTGCCGCTGCTGTATCAGCTAGTGGGACGTTTGCGAAAATCATGCATACGATAAGCCCGACAGCCAGAGCGATGAACCGCTGTTGAGTTGTCATGTTGGTATCCTCCTTCCTTATCGTCGTCTCAGTGGCTTCGTTCTTACATCGACGACGACAGACTTCATGCGATCACTTGCGCACCTCGTCAAACATCTCTCGTTCGGGATTGGGACGCTTCACGAACGACGAGCGCTGTGCGACAGATATGGTCGCAGTAGACAGGTCCATGAATATGCAAGCTATACCGGCACATACCCATATGTTTCCTGTTCCGTACGATGTGCCCGTCGTTGCCGTTTGTCCATCAGCTTCATGATCAGCTCAATCGCCTCCTCCGGCGTGGCGGCGGCATTGACCAAGCGCTTGTCGAGTTTGCGAAAGAATGTCACATCCGCATCCGACGCCGCGACGAGAATGACGGGTTTCCCCGCCTTGACAGCCAGGGCCACTTCGGAGACGGTCCCGGACCCGCTCAATCCGCACACCACCACGACATGGCTGGTCAACACGTTGATGTTGTTCCGACCGCTGCCCATTTCGGTGATGATGGACACATCGACATGCCGAGACACTTTGTCCTTCGCCGTCGGTAAGATACCAATGGTCAGGCTGCCCCCAACCCGCTTGGCGCCTTCACAGGCGGCTTCCATGACGCCCACGTCTTTCCCCCCCGTCAGCACCACCCAACCACGTCGCGCAATAAACTCACCAAGGATTCGCGCGTTATCGAGATCCTTCTTTGGGGCCTTGGCTGGTCCCATTACTCCAACGACAAATCGCATCCCTACCTCCACCTCTGCATATCCGGCCTCTCAAAAACGAGAGGCAACTAGGTTCACATCGGCATGTGCCCATGCCCGCTTCCATTGCTTCTCCACCTCGTTCGCCTCGCGATCTTTTCGTTGTGCGCGAAGGCTCTGTATCAGCCCATACTCAGCCCATCCATTGTGTGGATTTTTGATCAAATCGGCGCGATAGACCGTTTCTGCCTCTTGAGCGTGCCCGGCTTTCTGCAGGACAACACCCAAATAGTGCCGAACTGGAATGGGCCAGAACGGTGGCTCCGAATACGGCAGGGCATCCTCTAATGTGACGGCCTCTCGAAGGGCTGTGATTGCTGCGTCATAGTGCTTGTGATGAACGGCAATTTCTCCGGCAAGCAGTCGCTCGGCGATCTGAATGAGGGCCCGCTCGGTTTTCTCTTCGCTCGTCCGGTTTCGCGCAAATCGTTTTGCCAGCGTCGCCAAGGCGGCATGCTCTCCCTCAGCTCCCGGTACTCTACCCGATGCCCCCAATGCCATACCTCGTCCCAATCGCCAGATCGCTTGCTTGAGTCGGAATGTATTCGGCGGAGGCAATTCTTGGAGCAGCGCCTCCCACTGTCCAAAGCGAATCATCGTCCAAAGTGGCACAGGCAGGTACAATTCCTGTGATGAATCTCGCCGTATGTCCGCTTCCCTCACCGTCGCCGTGAGTTGTCGGGCGACCTTCATGGCTTCAGCGCTTCGGCCCTCCATCAGCAAAGCCGCCCAGAGAAAATGGAGGTTGTGCTGGTGGTAGCCCTCAGCCTCATCCCCGGTGGATGCTCGCCCTGCTAAATAATGCCGGTCAATTTCGGCGGCCTGAGTGTTTTGTTCTGCGGCTTCGTGATAATGCCCGAGTCGCATGTGGATATGCGCCGGCATATGGACGAGATGTCCGGCCCCAGGCATCAACGCAGGCAACCGTTCCGCACAAGCCAAGGCTCGCTCCGGAGTCGGTGATGCTTCCATGGCATGGATGTAGTAGTGACAGGCCCCCGGATGGTTCGGCATTCGCGCAAGAACCGCCTCCAACGTCGACACAATTTCCGCTGTCCCGGACGTCGGCTTTCCATTGACGGTCCAGAGATCCCAGGGGTGGAGGTCCATGAGAGCTTCGGCAAACAATGCCCCGGCATCGGGATCCTCCGGAAGTTGTTTCCAGAGTACACGCATGGCATCCGCATAGGTTTTGTCGAGGGCTGTTCGTGTGGGTCCCTTCAGACTGTAACGCTTGCTGATCGCCTGGAGATAGGCTTGTTCGGCAGGTGTCACATGGGCGCTGTAGGATCGAGCTTTCTGCAGGGCCTCCCAGGCCCGGCGCTCATCAGTCTTGTCCATACCCGCATTGATATTTGGCCCGAGGGCCAGTGCGATACCCCAGTAGGCCATCGCGGCAGAAGGATCCAGCCTGGCGGCCTCTTCAAACGCACGGATCGCCTCCTCATGATTAAAGGCGTAGACAAGCCGCAATCCTTGATCAAAATATCGTTGCGCTTCCTTGGAACGGGTGGTGATCGGGTGATGCAGGGTTCCGAGATTCTCAAAAAGAGGGACTCGACTCGCCACGCGCTCGGCTGCCTCCGCCGGCTCTAGGACGGATAAACTCAGGCAAAGCACGACACACCATGAGATACGACCGGTGATCATCGACAGATTCTTAACAGACGAGGCCGGTACCTGACTAGAGGCACAGGCGCCATCTCATCGTCACAAGTGAACGTGGCTCGTGGTTGCTGATCGCAAAATAACGGCAGGGGACGGGCAGGATTGCAGCCGGTGCTGAGTGAACCAGCTAGATGTTGAGCGACGGGCCTTCAGTGTCCTGAGGAGGAAATGGATGATCATTCCCTTGCGGGTGAGTCTGCGCTTCACCGACAGTCGGCTTCTTCCGAACGACACGGTTTCTCTTCACTGTCGCAGCCGCCGTCCCATTGGATGTGGCTGAAAACTCTCCCGTTTCAAGCTCTTTCCCTAAATGCACAAGGACCTGTTGTTGGGCACTCACCAACGAAGTCAACTCTTGAATATGCGACGTCAACCGGGCAATCTCATCCTGTTGTCCGACCAAACAGGCCCGGAGGTCCGCGACTTCTCCTGACTGAACAGGAGTCGGGGTTTGGAGAATCGTGACGTTTGGTGCCAATGACGTGGCGGCTACTTGCGTGTGCTCCTCGACGACCTTTACGTGCCCCGCACCTTGCCTACCAACGCGTTCAATCGTCTCAAACCGTTCTTTTGTCCAATCCGGAAGGGCAAGCGGCTTTCTCCTGACTCGAGCAGAAGTCTCCCCTACATATTGCACCACATTGGAAAAGAAATTACGGACTTTGCTGAGACAGAGCGCCCCGGCTTGAAGCAGAACTTGGCCATAGGCCGGAGGCACTGGTCGTGCCTCGTCGATTTGCTTCTGAGATGGAATCCGATGGATCAAGTTGATGGGTTCTTTATTAAAACGGGGGGGCATCTAGCGGATCCCTTCATTCGGACCTATTCAGCTACAATTAATGTACCTACTCCTCATCGCCTCAAGAGTCAACCTTTTTATTCAGCAACGATACGAATATATTCGGATTCTTAACCGATTAACTAAAACCGAGTCACGCTGGAAAAGGCAAACCGTGGTAGGGCCATGGCCGGAACGAGCATTTTCCCTGTTTCCGAGTTCACCGCTTCCATCGGACGCGTCCAGGCCTCAACCTGCTGAAATGCCGTAAGCGGGCTTTCATGAAAGCGGAAGTTCTTCACCGCCGATACCACCTCCCCCTTCTCCACAAGGAAGGTTCCGTCCCTGGTCATACCGGTCAATACTAGATTGCGATCATTCACGGGCCGGATGTACCAAAAATTCGTGACTAGAATCGCGCGCTCGACACTTTTCACGAGGTCCTGAATTGAGGCCACCGGGAGTCCCTCTACGGACAAGGCCGGGGCCTCCAGTGTGGGGATGGGATCCACTCCATCAGTCTTGGCCGTAAACCGGTTGTAAGTCAGCTGTCGTAAGACTCCGTGATCGACCCAGACCGAGGCAATGCTCGGTAAACCATCTGGAGTAAATCCTTCTCCCAGCAGATCGGGATGATCCGGACTATTCCGGAGACTCAGTCGTTCATCCACGATGGGGCGTCCCAGCTTTCCTGCGACTGGGCTGGTTCCTTTGGTATAAGATTTGGCATCGAGCGACCGGATCAGCCACGCCCACAGGCCGGCCACAGCCGCCGGCTCAAGGATCACCGGATACGTCCCTGGTGATAGTTCCTGCACATCACGACCAGACTTGGCTTTCTTAATGGCCGCTAACGTTCTCTCCTGCACCTTTAAGTGATCAATCGATCGGTGTGCGGCCGCACTCCAGCCTGTTGCATCTCCGGCTTGCACCGTCAGGCTAAACCTGGCATCCCCCCGATGCTCATAGCCGAAGAGTCCGTTGTTCGCAGCAATCCCGACCGCCGTCATTGAGGACGACACCACGCCGGCCGCCATCAGATTTTCCATTCGGCACTGACTGATCGCTTCGTTGGTGTACTCCAGCCGGCGGGCTGGTCCCGCCCCGACAGTTTCAGCCTTTGCCATCGCTCGCATAGGGAATGCGCAGGGATCCGGTGGGGGGAGGTATTCCGGATCGACCGGAGAAACTTTCGCAATCCGCTCGGCACGAGTCACGGCGTCCTGGATCGCACCAGCCGTGAAATCCGTTGTACTTGCCGTTCCATGCCGCCCATCGAATGCAACGCTCACGGAGAGTAGTCCTCGTCTCGTATCGACATTTTGCACGACCTGATTGTTGGCAAATCGCGTCGTTCCGGCATGGTGGTCATGAAGACGGACCATCGTCTGATCGGCAGACGAGCGTGTAAACACGAGATCACTGAGAAAGCGAAACTCCTCGCGACTCGTCATGTGAGGCCAAGACTTCCCGCTCGCGGCGGTCATGACTGTCCTTCCCCTCTGATCACCTGCACCTGTCGAAACCTTGCCGTTGATGCGGCATGGGTCATCCAACCCGACTGGCCCGGCTGTCCTTTGCCACACGTGATGAACCCGTACCGACGACGAGCCGATCGATCAGCGACGCCGTCGCAGCTCTTCCAAAACTCCGGCGTGATGCCGTGGTAGATCACGTCCCGGAGCATATGGGTTCGTCGACCATGTTCAATCAGCCAGAACGCGTCCCCACCGAACTGGAAATTGTACCGTCGCTGGTCGATGCTGTAGGACCCGTGGCCTTCGATATAGATTCCGCGTTTCACGTCGGCGATGAGCTGGTCAACCGTGGCCGAGCCTGGCTCAAGCCCGATGTTGGCGATGCGGACGATAGGGACACTGCCCCATCCATCAGCGCGGTTGGACCCACGTGAACGGGTCGCGCCGATCTTCGGTGCAACTTCTCGGTTGGTACAGTACCCGACGAAAATCCCGTCTCGAATGACGTCCCATTTCTGGCACGAGACTCCGTCGTCGTCGTACCCGGTGGCAGCGAGCGTCTCCGATTCGGTGTTATCGGCAACCAGATTCACATGCGAGGAACCGTAGCGAAAGCTCCCGAGCTTCTCCGTCGTTAAAAAACTGGTGCCGGCGTAATTGGCTTCGTACCCGAGTGCTCGATCTAGTTCACTCGGATGGCCACAAGACTCATGGATCGTCAGCGAGAGATGCTCGGGGTCTAGAACGAGATCATACTGTCCGGCATCCACCGCTGGAGCCTTCACCTTTTCCATCGCTTGAGCGGCGACCCGCGACGCTTCTCGTTGCAGATCAGCGTCCTCGATCAATTCATAGCCTTGGCGCAGATGTGGTGTATTGAAGCTACGTGAAGCGAACCGGCCCTCGTGCAACGCCGTCGCCGTACAGTCGCCTTGTCCAGCCAGCAGATCGAACTCTAAATGAGTCCCCTCTGTGGACACGAACAGCTTGTGATCTCGGCGCGCCCACAAGCTCGCACTGCTTCGCACGACACCTGATTGTCGATGGAGCGTCTCCATCGTGGTGAGAAGCAAGTCGGTTTTTTTCTCCAGTGCCACGCTGAAGGGATCGATGCGATAGGGCGTGACGACACGGTCACGGTGGACTGGTTCCTGAGCTAATCTCACCTTTTCAAGCGCGACGGAGGCAGACCCCTTGGCGATCTCCACGGCCAGATCCGCTACCCGCGGGACTTCTTCCAGCGACAGGATTGAACTGGCCGCGAACCCCCATGCTCCGTGATAGAGCACGCGCACCCCAAGCCCGATGTCCCGGGTATCTCGAATCAACGCAATTCGACGATCTTCGCCTTCGATCTGTTCTGTTTGGCTGTCTTGAATGCGGATATCGCCGTACTCGGCACCGGAGGCCGTAATCCGTTTCAGTGCAAGCTCGGCGAATTCATCCCAGGTCGGAGAGCTCATAGCAATGACTCTCGAATTAAGTGAAGGGATGGGTCAGTATAACAGGTGGCGAGTAAAACGGTGAACCTGTCCGAGTGAGATAGGTCGAATCAAAACAACCTGCGATACTGGCGCATGCGTCCGCTATGCCTGCGTTGCTGGTCACCCCGCAACGGTGACTCCATTGCGCTTGAGCACATCCAGCAGCTTGGGAACATCCGGTGGTCCGAGAGGAATCTCCTTGTCGATGGCCGTGAACATCTGCGCTGCTAGTGCACCCGCTCCTGTAATCTCAAGCATCTGACCACCGCCTTTCCCATAGCGAAAGCCATGCACGGTGCCTCTCGGAACATGCACGAGCGTCCCGGTGGTGCACGAGTAGTCTTTCCCGTCGCAGAGGAAGTGAATCTCGCCTTTCAGGACGTAGAACGCCTCGTCCCAATCGTGACTATGCGGCGGCGGGCCTGTTCCCTCTTCGCCCTGCTGCAAAGTGATGCCGTAGCTCTGCGTCGCTTCGTTCGACGCCAACACCGTCACCTCGGTTCCGACTACATTCAATGCTGGCTCACGCTGGTCTGGTTTCAAGACGAAAGGTTGAACACTCATGACCTCGCTGCCTCCTAAAGCTTTGGTCGAACTGGAACGTTTTGTGAGTTCCGGTCGTATTTGTACATTCCATGTTCATCTAGATCCTGCTCCAATGTTGCAATAAACCTCATGGGGCTATCCCTGTCCCGCTTTTTATCAGGAATTTCTGCAATAACAATGGGGAAAATCTTTGGTAATTAGGGCGAAACGTAACCAAAGAACGTGTGCAGGAACAGTTTGAAGAGGTTGTCCCTGCGGTGATTAAATCGGTACTCGATTTCCTTCAGATACATCGGAAAGTAATATTTGGACACGCCTCGGTAGTTATAGAGGATATGCTTACCGAATGACCAGAAGCCTTCGATGCCGTTGATATGGTTCTTCGTGCGTCGATCAACGAAGCGTTTGGTGTGGTTGACCGTGTGGTGCTTCCCATACCGTTTGAGTGACTGATACCCCTTGAAGGCATCGGTATAGTAGACGGATCCCTTGCGGGTGTTGGCACGAATATGCGTCATGAGGGTCTCGGCCGAGACGTTCTCCACGACCTTGGTGTACACCCGCCCATCGCGCTCTAAGAGCCCAAACACGACGCTTTTCCCGGCAGCTCCTCGGCCGCGCTGGCCCTTCCGACGCCCACCGAAATAGGCCTCGTCCAGTTCAATCTCACCGGACAGCTTGCTTTCCATCGCTTCCAGTTCGGCCACATGGAAGATGGCCGCACGCAGCCGCTGATAGACCCGACTGATGACCTTGGCATCAACGGCGAGATCATGCGCCAATCGGTAGGCCGGGACTTGTTGATAGAACCCCTGGAGGATCGCGATCTCACGCCGCAGTTTGGCCAGGCTTTTCTGCTTGCTGCATTTCCGACACTTGACATACCCACGTCGTGTCCGGTTGACCTTGAACGACCCACAAAACACGCACTTCTTACCACGCAACAAGTTGGCCGCGCACCCGAATACCCGGTTGTGCCCTGTAACCATAAGGCCTCCAGCTTACCTCATGGTTACGAAACGCCC